>JBNKRV010000207.1:0-32453 GCA_050296935.1 Marinilabiliaceae bacterium
TTCATAGCTTTTCAGTAAATAATCGATTTACGGCTCTAAATTTTATCACCATAGCTCGCTATGTCTCAAAAATTTATATTGTAAATCAATCATTTACTGAATTTTGAGCTCGCTAATTTTAATCGAACTCAGGTTATTATACCAATTAGAACTTTTAATGCACCGGTATAAGCCGAGCTGAATTCAAGCTACTTCAGGAACGAAGTGAACTGAAAGTAGCATTTTGAAATTTATTCGCCAGTACCACAAACCTATGCTATTATGAAAAACGGAACAATTCTACTATTTGATCTGGAGATCGAATATAAACTGTGGAAAAGAAGATTAGATCTTTTTATTAATGAAGTTGATATCCTTTTAAATCACAATCAAAAAATCAGCCCTAAAAGAGCTAAATATGCTTTGAATTCGATTGAACTAATTGCTCTGGAAGAACATAAGGACAATCTCATTAAATTAAAAAGTCGAATTGAAGTTAAAGAACAGGAACTCAAATTCTATAACAAAGATTTTCCAATAACAGAAGATCATGATTACTTTAAAGACCATCTTGAACTTCGCAAAAAAAACGATCAGCTTTTTGACATACATATAGATAGAGTAAATGATATCATAAAAGAAATTGGAGTTTGAAAATTTATTCCCACCAGAAATCACAAAAACGCTCAACTACTGTAACCCGGGTAAAATTAATTATCAGCTATTACATGCTATTATTTTACAGATAAGTAATAACGAATTGCATTTATATGTCATTTCAGTTTACAACTAAAAAAGCGAATGCTTAACTTAAAAAATCATCAAAAAACTATATTTTAGTCTAAAATTTTAAAATATAATGCATCTGAAAACCCCACTCTTCATTGCCTTTCTTATAATATTAATATCAAGTTGCAGCAGATATACAGCTCAAAAACAAATTATTGCTTTTTATAATTTAGAGAACTTGTTTGATACAATTGACAGCCCCAATGTTAATGATACAGAGTTTACTCCTCAGGGAAAAAGAAAATGGGATAGTGAAAGGTACCATTCCAAGATAAACAAAATTAGCTCTGTTATATCTATAATCGGAGAGGACGAAGGCATACACAGCCCTGCATTACTCGGAGTTTGTGAAATAGAAAACAGAAAAGTGCTGGATGATTTAATCCAATCTCCTAACCTGAACCATTTACCTTATAAAATTCTCCATTACGATTCTCCTGACAAGAGAGGAATTGACGTGGCATTGATATACAACAGTCATCAGTTTAAAGTATTAAAAAACAAACCTTATCCCCTAAAACTCATTGATGAAACATCAGGAAACCGTATTTATACCAGAGATCAATTATATGTATATGGCATCTTAAATGGAGATAGCATTCATCTTATTGTTAATCACTGGCCTAGTCGTTATGGCGGATCAAAACGCAGCATACCGTTAAGGAAAGCTGCTGCATTATTGAATAGAAGCATCATTGATTCTGTTTTACACATTAATGCTCATGCAAAAATTATAACTATGGGTGATTTAAACGATAACCCGATTGATGAGTCTGTACGTATTCATCTAGGGGCTAAATCAACTATTAAAGAAACAAAAGAATCTGATTTATTCAATCCAATGTATAGCATTTTCAAGAGTGGTTGCGGAAGCCTCTACTATAGAGGAAAATGGAATTTATTTGATCAGATTATAGTTTCACAGTCTTTTTTGAACAAACAAAATTCAGGTTATAAACTGGAAACCGTAAAAGTTTTTAACAAACCTTTTTTAATTCAGCAAAGTGGAAACTACAAAGGTTATCTTTTAAGAACATATGGAGGTAAAACTTATTTAAATGGTTATAGCGATCACTTACCTGTATATATGGTATTAACACAGAGACGGAATAATTTGTATAAAGTGAAATAATCTAAAATAATGGGAAGAGGCAATAAGAAAACACAGGGAGGTGGATCAGCGGGTCAGAACAGAAAAAAATCCGAAGATTTTTTATATCAGAACTTAAAAAAAGATTCTGTGCATGAAACCGCATCCGGATTACAGTATGAAGTGATAAAAGAAGGTGATGGTCCCAGACCTGATCTTAATAGTGTTGTTGTGGTTCAACAAAGAGCGATGTTATTAGGAGGCAAGATACTTGATGACACTTACAAAGAAAATAAGCCCATGGAGTTTAAACTTGATGAAACAATTGAAGGTTATCAGGAAGGTCTTTGCATGATGAAAGTTGGAAGCCGTTATAAACTATATGTTCCTCCGGAATTAGGTTGGGGTAAAAAAGGATCTGGTGGACGAATTGGTCCTTTTGCTACAGTGATATTTGATATTGCATTGGTTGAAATACTATAATGATCTCATTCTTAAACTTTTCATAGCAATGACTGAGTTTTCTCGCAAGCAATAATAAAAAGATTAAATACGAAACTTCATTATTCACAGACACAGTTTAAATATTTTGCTCGAAAACTCAAGTGGAAGATAAAAAAGCTTCATTTTTGAGGCTTTCGAAGCTCGAAAAATGTGAGTTTACTGCCGTAAATAATCATTTTGAGAGCAAGAGTAACGAAAAAATGGAATTTTCTTGCTGACACTAAATATTTTGCACAAGTCTGCCCATAAGTTCTTGAATCGTATCACATTCAATCAATAACTGATCTTGATAATAAAGAAAAAATAAATATGATCCGTTACTAATGGCAGATATCTTATAATCACTGCCATTTTCAACAGCCTCATATCCATACCTGTTTAAGGCACGAACCACCCAATGCTCAGCAACTCCATTCCCTTTAACAATAACAGGCTGTTTCTTTTGTTTATGATATCTGAATGAACCAGTAGCATTATCAAATACAACACCATCTCTTTCAAAGAACATTTTAAAATCATCAGATAAAACCAGGTCTTCAGGCCAACCTTCCTTAATTTCTTTTCCCTGAGCCAACAACCATATTTTATCTGCAATCTGAAGAGCTATTTCCAAATCATGTGTTGAAAGTAATATACCTCTGCCCTTTTCTTTTGATAGCCTGCGCAAAAGTTGCATAATTTCAAGCTTTGCCGGTAAATCTAAAAAGGCGGTTGGTTCATCTAATATAATAAATGGTGTTTGCTGAACCAGTGCTTTTGCAATCATTGCCTTCTGTCGCTCACCATCACTCATTTTATCAATGTTTTTATGAGCAAACTCAGCCAGGCCAACCTCTTCAATGGCATAATATACAATATCAACATCATCCTTGGATAACCTTCCAAAAAAGCCGGTATAAGGGGTTCTTCCCAGTGAAACCAATTCAAAAACAGTAAGATTCGGAACTTGTAACTTATCCGTAAGCACTACACTTACCATTTTAGCCCGCTGAGATTCCGGAAGTTCATCAAGGGGGGTATCTTCATATAAAACATTCCCACTCATTGGTTTCAAAAACCCTGATAATGTTTTAATAAGAGTTGACTTTCCCGCACCGTTGGGCCCCAACAGACAAATAAATTCTCCTTCCTTTAAAGAAATGTTGATGTTACTATGTAAAGGTGGATTCTTACCATTATAACCAACAGATAATTCATTTGCCTGCAGAGTTAATATATCTGATGTACTCTTTTTATTTACCATACTCCTATTCAGTTAAAGTCCTTCTTTTTAAAATAACCGAAATAACAATGGGCGCCCCTATAAGTGAGGTGACTGCATTGATTGGTAAGGCTCCATCAAAACCAGGAAGGCGGGCAATTACATTGCAAAACAATGCCAATGCGGCTCCAAGTATCATAACAGCCGGAACCAATATGGAATGGTCAGCCGTTTTTAATAATCCTTTACATAAATGAGGAACAGCTAAACCCAAGAAGGCAACCGGTCCGCAAAATGCAGTAATTGTTGCTGTTAATAATCCCGTGAAAATTAAAATACTTAAACGCGATTTTTTAATATTTAACCCCAGATTGGCAGCATAATTCTCTCCCAACAACAATACATTTAATGGCTTAATTAAAAACAAAGATCCTATTAACCCAATAACAACCATGGGTATATAAATAAGATGTTTATCCCACGATATATTATTAAAGGAACCTAAGCCCCAGACAACAAAAGTTTGAATATCATCTTTTGCACTAAAAAACTGAAGTAATCCCACAATGGAACTGGATGCATATCCAACCATTATACCAACAATCAGCAACATGGCATTATTCTTGAGTTTACGGGCTAAAAATAAAACCATAAATAATACCACAATAGCGCCAACAAAGGCAGCAAACGTAATTGTAAGCGATCCATAAATCCCTAAACCTGCCAATGAGATACCTTGAAAAAGCCCTACTGACAATACTACTAGTGCAACCCCCAAACCTGCCCCTGAACTAATTCCTAAAATAGATGGACCTGCTAATGGATTTCTGAATAAGGTTTGCATCTGAAGCCCCCCTGTTGCTAATCCTGCCCCAGCCAACAATGCCGTTAACGCTTGTGGGAAACGTGACCTGAAAAGAATATTCTGCCATATTTCATTATCCGGATTTATCCCAAGCATCCATTTTACTATTACCGGAAACGGGATATATACTGATCCTAATGAAATATTCAATATAAATAGCACCAGAAGCAAAACTCCCAGACCTGAAAAAACCAATTTCTTACGCCCTTTAGCATCTTTACCCTGCATACCTTACTCCTTAGTCAGCTTTTTGTAATAAACTGTATTATAACCATCTAACAGGTCAGGATGAAAAAGCTTGACCAAATCTGCTAAAATCACATCCGGCTCAAGTAAACCCTTTTCGTATATAAGTGAATATGCACTATTGGAATAAATGATACTTCTACTCTTAAAGGCTTTAAAATCAGAATATCTTACATCCATTTCCTTTAAGGCAGAATAACTGAACTCCCCTGGATAATTTACCAACATAGACCAATAATCACATTCTCCGGCAGCTTCATAAACGGTTTCAAAATCATAATTAAGCGACCCTGTACCATGTCTGTCATCAAACACATAATTTACTGCAGCATCTTTATAAAAATTTGCATTATAACTTTCTGCTGCAGGAACATACCAAATACCCTGATACGTTTTACCTGAAATTACAGATGGACGATCAGATGATTTTTGCGCAATACCTTTCACCTGATTATATTTTTTTGAAATGTCATCTACTATTTGAATCGCTTCTTTTTCCTTATTAAAAAATGCGCTTACATACACTAACCACTCCACCCTACCCAGCGGGGTGTTCTCCAGATAGCTACAATTCGTCGTCAGTTTAATTCCTGCACTACGAATAGGGCCATAAAAATCATCTTTAAAAGGAGAAACCATCATAATATCAGGATTTAAGGCTAACAAAAGCTCAATATCAGGGGCAAAAGCGGTTCCTATATTCCTGACAGATCCATTTTCTAATCCCTCAATAACTTTAGGATTTGAAATATATTCCGGTTCTGCAACTCCAACCAATTGCTCTAATACATTAATTTTATTTGCATATCCGATTTGCGTTGACGCTACCGAAATCCATTTTTTAACAGGTAACATAATAGCAGAAGGATTACTTTTTAAATATAGTGAATCGGTTGCCAATACTGTTTTTAATGTTGGCGCAGCAGAATCCCATGGGTGTAATACCTCTATTACTTTATGATCTTTGAAATATGAGATTTTGAAACGATTGGCATATTTAGGTGTATAAATCGAATCTGCCAATTCGGAATGACCTTTAGATGCTGATTGTTTTTGATTACCAGATAAACAACCTACAAATAAAATTGCTGATAGAATCAGTGTTGAAATAATTTTTAAACTCATTACTTTTATCTCCCGAAAGCTAAATGAAACAATTTTTCGTGGCAGGTTTTCCGACTTTCTTTTTGAGCATCTTCCCATCAGAAATTTCTGACAGTGATGTTTAATCTCACCATTAAGGTAGAATACGGCTGCGGGCACAGCTCTTGACTCCTGTTTTTAAAACAGTTACAAGATTCCCATTTACGATGTAAAATACATCACCACAATACTTTTGCAAAAGTACATTAAAAGACTGGAATTGCCTAACCTAAAAATGAAGCTTGATTAATACCGATTAAAATTCAAAATGCTACTTTAGTTCACTTCGTTCCTAAAGTAACTTGAATTCAGCTCGGCATTATACCGACGCATTTATAGTTTTAATTGGTATAACAGAGGATTTAATTATCCTATAGATTAAAAATAAAACAGGAATGGTAATTAAGCTGATAAACTCCTATTCCAATATTAGATTAAAAGAATTCAGAAAAATAATGGCATAAAAAAAGGCCCTTATTGTAAATAACGACCTTTCTTTTACTAACCCTAAACCTTATTCTATGTATACAACTAATGCCGAATATGTATTAACCCCCTGACTTGAATGAGCAGAATACTTGATGTCTAATAGTCTGTCTTCTTCAATATCATTCTCGTTTATAAAATCGTTAATTTGCATATCTATAGCTTTATCAAAATCATCGAGCCCTGTATATTGAAAATGTTTCGTAAGTATTTTACTCATAATTGTAAAGTTTAAATTAGTTCAACAATAGCTTTCGTGTATAGTACGGAGTAGCGGGAATTTAGATTCAAAAAAAGTAATAAAATGTTATTTTTTATTTTAACGTTCATTTACCAGCAAAGTGAATAATCCCAAATAAAATTTAAAATGCTACTTCCAGTTCACTTCGTTCCTATAGCAGCTTGAATTTAGCCCGTCATTACACCAGCGCATTTATAATTTTAATTTGGTATGATATTCCATTGCTACATCATACCTACAGGCATTATCATTCACTATCCAGATAACTATAACAACTCAATCCATTCTGAAAATCGTTTATACTCTTTATGATTTTCGGACAACCATATTAGCACATCTTTATTATACTTACAACTACTAATAAAATAACTAAACGGTTCAGATAAATTATTCTGGTCAATTTTAGAAAAGAAGTTCACATAAAAGTCCCACCAAAAACCCTGCTTACCCTCAGCCGATTCGGCAAGCACCTTAAACAACACTTTATTGTTATCAGCAAAACGAATCAATCCCGGATTTTTTGATGAATCAACGTGTTTTTCAGTTCCATCTAAAGGTTTTATCATGCTTAATGCTAGTTCAACAGCTCCAAATTCACTGTATTCAAATCCTGCATTTATTAATCTGATTTCCTTTTGCCCCTGATGCGTAACTCCCTGATTCCACAAAGTGGTTAATAACTCATATGCAGTAGCACTTCTATCACTATCTTGTTCTATAAATAAAAAATAATACAAGGGTAACATACTCTTTACTCTTTCCCCTTTATCAAACATGATGTAAGCTAACAGTAAATGACTACTTCCATGGCCATGCTCAAGTTCTACAGCTGTAATGGCATGCTCTTGTGCTTTATCGTACTTTTTATCATTATATAATGAAAGTGCCAAATTGTAATGCAACAAATAACTGCCCGATAATGCTTTAATCCCTTTAGTATATATTTTCTGAGCTCTTTTTGTTCTGCCAAGATTTTCCCAGGCCGAAGCGTTGATCAGATAAGCATCTTCTATATATTCTTTACCCTTATCAATAATTTTCCCACTATAGATAGCTGCGTTTTCATTTTCATTTAATGCCAAATAGGTCAAAGCCAGCTCATAACAAACATAATCTGACTTTCTATTTATTCGATATGCCTGCTTAAAAAAGCTTAAGGCCTCCTCATAATCACCTTTTTCATAATTGAAAACACCTTGAGAAACAATTGTCTTAAAATCACCACCTTGCGCACTTAATCCCAGATAAAATACTGAAAAAATAATGGCTAATAATATATTCTTTTCACTCATTTTTTATTCCTTGTCTGTTAATAACAGGTAAAGTAAATCATTTTATATCATATTAAAAGTATCTAAGCACCATAAAATATAATGACAATAACCTCAGTGGGTTAATTCTGATTACTAACAGCAGGACGGTTGATCTGACATTGAGTGAATTTTCCAAATCAAATCAATAGAAATAAAACGCCATTACACTTTTTTAACCGAATAAAGAATAGATTCGATTTGTCTGACATAGTATGCTTTATTCTGCTTTGTTGGAGCATGTACAAAACCCTCAATGAGAATTAACTGATTATTTTTTTCATCGATGATGAAAAAATTCACAAAAGGTCCGCCCATGAAATAACCTTGCACTTTCCAAAGACCTCTTAACTCTATAATATCCAGATCGTTTTTAAATATTCTCTTAAATTGAACCGGCATTCTGGATTCTGTGGTCATAAAAGTATTTTCTGAAGGACCAGGAACATAGACACTTCCGACTAAGTCCTGTAAAGAAACCAAATTATCAATAGCTAAAGAAGGAATACTATCTAAACTAAAGGTATTAATTGCAATGGATTGCATTGTTTCAAGTCTGTCATATCGGAACCAACAAAATCCCAATGTATCTTTCACCAATCGGAACCCTTGAGGTAATGTCATGTCAAGATTATACTTATCCTGAATAAATTGTCTGGTTGCAGCATCAGCTCCTTTAGCATTAGCTTTACTCATGGTACTGATGTCTCCGTAATATAAAAAATCATGTAATTGAGATTTGTTCTCTTCAAATAACTGATTAAATCCTGCTTCATTGGAGAACCTGATTTCAGCGACCTGTTGATTACTGGCCCAGATATCTGAACTATATTTTAATTGAGCCGGCAAATGAAAATTTTGCTGAAGTATGATAATATTCCGATAAGCTTTAAAGTGTCCCTCAAAATCATTGGGTGTTATGGATGTTACCTTAAAAGTAGCTTCTGGTTGTGGAATACAAGGAAACTCTTCAGCAGCAAATTTATTCAGGGTTTCCTTTATTTCTGAAGATTGTAATGATTGATCAATAACAATCAACAATTCGCCGGGAGCACCAATGGATCTGCTTTTAAAACTATTGGGTTTTGTTTTACAGGTATAAAAGGTACAAGCTAAAAAAAGGACAGCTATTATATACTTTGATCTATTTAGTCTTTTTAGAATATGCTGGAAAGATTTCATGACGATAAAGATTAAGGATTTATACAAAATGCCCCGAATAGGGAAAAACGAGGCACCTGATTTATCTAAAATGATATGAATTTCAATTATTAACCTACGTTAGTATTCATGTTTAACGTAAACTAAACCTAATAGGCACCTGAAAAGAAACATCTACTGGCTTATTTCTCTGTTTACCCGGTTTCCAGTTAGGCATAGATGAGACAACTCTTAAGGCCTCCTTATTCAAGGATGAATCAACACCTCTGATGATTTTAACATCTTTAACATTTCCTGTTTTACTAATTACAAAGGATAGATAAACAGTGCCCTGAATTCCATTGTCTTGCGCAATAACCGGATAATCAACCTCCTTTGCCAAATAGGCCAATAATGCTTTTTGGCCTCCCGGAAATTCAGGCTTATCTTCTAGCATCATAAATGGAATCGGATCACCATTATCTTCATCTGCAAAATCCACATCTGCAAGAGCTACGGTCAGATCTTCAGTAGATTCTACATTAAAGTCATATTCCTCAAGAATTTCCGTTTCATCCTCAACAATTAATATCTTCTCCACTGAAATTTTTGGAGGAACAGGCTTTGCAGCCTCTGGTTCTTTAGGAATTACAATAGGTGGCAATTCCAATTCGGTTACACTACCTGAATTGTAAACTATTTCTTCCATTAGATCGGTGGTATTCTTCCACTCGAACGCCACCAGTGATGCTCCCAGGGCCACAACAATACCCATTTGAAAAAACATACCTCGTTTTTTCTCCAGATCGGCTTTTTTCGTTTTTTTAACTTCCATAACTCAACTTTTTTTATGGTTGTATAACTGAAATATTCAATTATGCCTCTATTAAGCCAAGCTCTGTACCAAAAAATAAAACCCAACTCGTACCACAACACATTGCATTGTATATCTGACATTTACAAATGCCATTGCGAAAATTATCAAAAAACAAAAAATCATTAGAAACGCCCAGATGGGCGAAAATAAGCGCCCTATTTACTCATTTATATTCATTCGGAATACTGAAAGAATATATTCATGCGTGTTTATTTATTCACATATTATTATAAAATATTATAGTTTTGTGCCATCACTAATTTCTATCAGACATGAGTAAGATTGGGGTTCATCATATTATTTCACTTATTAATGAATATCTGAATTCTAAATCAGTCACATTATTTCCAAAACCATATCACATTTTTTTGCTTGACAATAACAATAACATACTGATTGACAGGCATGAATACAAAGACAAGGAACAAACTCCTCAACTTAGTACCCTAATCCATTCTGATGCATTTAAACCGGGAAATTTTCAACATGGAGACTTTTGTCTTCATTATACTACCTATGAAATTACACCTGATATTAATTATAAACTAGGGTTAATTATTAAGGGCAACCAGGAAGTTGCAGACACTTATTTAAAATTATTAAAATCAATACTGGTTGAGCATACCCAAAAGCAAATTAAGAAAGACGCTGTAGATAAAAATGAGCAGTTTACCTTTGCCATCATTAATTCCGTAAATTTTGCAGTTATTTCAACTGACCTTTCCGGACATATTAAATATGCCAATGATCAGGCTTGCCGTATTTTAAACATCAGACGCCGGGAATTAATAAAAACCCCGATTGATCAACTTATTCCTAACTGGCAAAGTATTGCTAAAATGGTAAGTGCAGGTAATGAAGTACAAAACCAGGAAACATTAATAAACAACGAAAGTGAAACTTTAAAACTAAATCTTAATTCCTCATTAATTATAGATAATCACAATCACAAAATTGGTTTTGTAATCTCCTTCAGATCCATTGAAAAGGTATATCAATTGGTTAACAAATATACTGGTATGCATGCCAGATACAGCTTTGATGATATCATTGGAAAAAGTAAAATCATCAGACAGGCAATAGATTATGCACAAACAATATCCAGCAGCCCTTCTACAATACTTATTGAAGGAGAAAGCGGTACCGGGAAAGAAGTTTTTGCCCAAAGTATACATAACGCCAGTAAAAGGAAAGATGCTGCATTTGTGGCCATTAACTGCGGAGCCATTTCTGAAGGATTAATTGAAAGTGAATTATTCGGATACGACGAAGGAGCTTTTACCGGTGCAAAAAAAGGTGGCCATCCCGGAAAATTTGAATTGGCAAATAATGGTACACTCTTTCTGGATGAAATTGGAGATATGAAACCTGATATGCAGGTTAAACTATTACGAGCAATTCAGGAAAGTAGTATAACCCGAATTGGTGGCAAAAAGGAAATTCCGGTTGACGTAAGGATTATTGCAGCCACAAATAAAAACCTGATTCAGGAAGTAGAAAAAGGAAATTTCAGAATGGATTTATATTATCGTATTAGTGTAATACCTTTGTATATTCCATCATTAAGAGAAAGAAAGGGTGATTTACCTTCATTAATCCGGTACTTTTTAAACCAGAAAAGTCTTAAGCTACAAAAAGACATTCCGCATATGGGATACTCCGAACTTCAGCAACTTTTAGATTATAATTGGCCGGGAAATGTTAGAGAGCTTGAAAATTACGTTGAGCAATTGGTTAATTTCAATGGTAAGATATCACTGGATACCTTTCAAAATCAAAAAATAAATGATTCTGCTCAAAATAATACTAATTCCGTTATGATTGATTTTGAATCATCCTCAGACTTTACTTTAAAGGATCTGGAAAAAAGACATATCGCCATTTGTATAAAAAAACATTTTGGAAACATGACAAAAGCTGCTAAAGAACTAGGAATAAGCAGGAATACACTCTATCAAAAAACAAAAAAATACGATATTGACATTACGTTAGACAGATAATCTCAATTCAGAATTCATTGACTTAGTGTACTAATAAAAGACAGTGTTAGTTTTTAGTACGCTTAATTACAGGCTACTGTACTAATATAGTACAACTTAAAATCTTCAGTTCACACACCCTCACACCTATCCTCCAACATACTACCGAGTTACATCATATGGCACAAAACATGATAGCTTATATCAAAATTACCGCCATGAATAACAACGAAAAAAAACATATTATTAGAATTTGCCTGGGAAGCTCATGCTACACCAGAGGAAATGCAGAGAATCTAAAGATAATTCAAGAGTATGTGGAAGGCAATCAGATACAATCAACATTAGATTTCAGAGGTCATTTATGCAATGAAAATTGCAATAGAGGCCCCGTAATCACAATAGATAATACCACATACGAAGAGGTTCAACCATACCAGATTGAAAAACTTCTGATTGAAACTTTAGGGTAACAAATCATGAATACAAAGCCTATTTATACCATAGAAACTGATTGTAAGGATTGTTATAAATGCGTCCGGAACTGTCCTTCAAAAGCCATTAAAATAACTGAAGAGAAGGCCTCTATAATTGACGAGCTTTGTATCTACTGCGGTAAATGTGTTTCTATTTGTCCGGCAAAAGCCAAACAAATACGTAACGGTATTTCCAGAGTTAAACAACTCATTAAATCCGATTATGACACAGTCGTTTCATTAGCTCCGTCATTCAGAGCTGAATTTAGCGACTTCAGCGAAAACGAATTCATCAACCATTTAATAAAACTGGGTTTTAACTACATTTCTGAAACTGCATTGGGAGCTCAAGTAGTAACTGAGCATACCGAGCAGTTTCTGAAAGCCCGGAAAAATGGTGTTTACATATCTTCAGCTTGCCCTGGTGTAGTTGAACTAATTAAAAAATACTATCCGGAACTCATCATGAAAATGACTCCGTTTTTATCTCCTATGTTAGCACATGCCAAAGCCCTGAAAAAGGAATCAGGTAAAGACTCCAAGGTGATATTTATCGGACCTTGCATAGCAAAAAAAGCCGAAGGAGATAATCATCCTGGTCTCATTGATACTGCCATTACATTTAGTGAATTAAGAGAATGGATGAATGAGGAAGAGTATAAAAATAATATTATACCAAAAAACGATCATACAGAATTACAATTTTTCCCCCACAAAGCAAACGAAGGTAACATATATCCTATCGAAGGAGGTATGATAGGCACCTTTACATCTGACCAAGCCAACCTTTTAAAACTTTCGTTTTCAGGATACAACACCATTAAAGATGTATTAGATAGCATATCAACAATACATCATAACGGACCTGTATATTTAGAATTATTACTTTGTGAAGGAGGATGCATTAGCGGACCAGGATGCCAATCTGACCCGAATCCAGTGCAGAAGAAAATTGACATTCTTAAAAGTATCAGAAACACAACCAACCTTAATCAAACAGTTGATAACCATTTAAATATTGAATGTGACTTCTTTGGCTATTCTCCCATAAAAAAAACAGATTATTCACCGGTAAAAATACAGGAAGCACTGGAAAACATAGGAAAAACAAACCCAAAGGATGAATTAAACTGCGGAAGCTGTGGCTATAATACATGCCGTGAGTTTGCCGTAGCTACTCTAAGCGGTATGGCAGAATCAAACATGTGCGTATCTCACCTGAGAAAGGTTGCTCATAACCAAGCTACTATCCTGTTAAAGAAAATACCGTCAGGAGTAATACTAATAAACGATCAATTACAAATTGTTGAGATGAACCAAAGTTGTGCAAAAATGCTTGACACTGAAATTCATTCTTCATATGATTTAAGTAATGGATATAAAGGTATTTGCATAGATGAATTAGGTTATTTTACAGATAATTTTAAAACTGCCATACATACCGGTAAAGAGTACAATCATATTCCTATTAAACAAAATGGTCAGAATTTTCAATTATCCATCTTTAACATACAAAAGCACAAGCTTGTTGCTGGTATTATCCAAAATTTCCATAGCAAAGAATTTAAAGATGAAATCATTGAAAAAAGAACACGTGAAGTGATCAAAAAGAATATGGAAACCGTTCAGAAGATCGCTGCTCTACTGGGTGATAATGCATCTTTTACTGACTCGTTACTAAACTCTATTTTAACAGACTATTCTAACACCAACAAAAATGCAGAACAATGAATAGTCGTTTTGTAATAGAAGCTGAAAATATTTGCCAGGCAAAATACGGCGAAGTCATATGCGGAGATGCGGCATTACTAAGTAAAATTAAGGAAGAAAATCGTTTAGTGGCTGTTTTGTCAGATGGATTAGGCAGCGGCATAAAAGCTAATATATCAGCAACTATGACCAGTACAATGGCCTTGCAGTTTACAATAGCCGGTGAACCTATTGAACGCACGGCTGAATTCATTGCCAAAACGCTTCCTGAAGATACACTCAGAAAGGTTAGTTATGCGACGTTTTCTGTGCTGGATATTAACTATCAGGGCGAAGTAAAGGTTATTGAATATGATAATCCACCAGTACTATTACTCAGAAACGGAGAGTTTATCGACCTGCATAAAATGCCAACGCTGATTGATCAATTACATTCGAAGCGAAATAAATTGTACCAGTATAATTTTAAACTGGAAAAAGAAGATCGCATTATTATGGTCAGCGATGGAGTTACTCAATGCGGTATGGGAAGCGATAACATGCATTTTGGCTGGCAAATAAATGGATTAAAACAATATATAAAAGAAACTGTAATCCAACATCCTAAAATTTCAGCAAGGGATCTGGCGAAAAAGATTATTAACAAAACTATTGAAATTGATGATGGGAATTTAAAAGATGATGCGACCTGTTGTGTGTTATACCATCGTAAACCCAGAAAGCTGTTAATAGTAACCGGACCTCCTTTTCATAAAGAAAATGATTTTCATCTGGCTAAAAGCATCAACCAATTTAATGGAAAAACCATTATCTGCGGAGGAACAACCGCAAAAATTGTAGCCCGAGAATTAGATACTGAAGTTGAAGTAGATTTGGATAACTATCATCCAGGATTACCTCCATTGGCTAAAATGAAGGGAGTTGATCTGGTAACAGAAGGGATTATAACACTAGCAAAGGTTTCAAAAGAAATCCATGATTTCAATCCCGAGAAAAATAATTCACTAGGTGTATCTGATAAAATTATACAAATGATGTTCGAAAGTGATGAGATTCATTTTATTTCAGGAACCAGAGTTAACAATGCACATCAGGATCCGAATTTACCTGTTGAACTGGAAATAAGACGCAACGTGATAAAACGGATTACTGAAACTCTGGAAACAGATTTTTTAAAGAAAACGATGATAACCTATATATAAGACACAAAAATCCAGAACCATAACAACCTGAATATAAAGTCACAATAAGAAATTAAATGGTAATCTGACAGACATTATTGATTTTAAATAGTTTATGAGAAAAGAGATAGAGTTAAAAATTTGCTGCGGCACGAATTGTTATATAATGGGAGGATCGGAATTACATCTAATCAAGGATCATTTACCTGAGAATTTAGCCTCGCATACCAATATTAAAGGAGTACTTTGCCAGAATTTATGTCAAAATCATTCTCAAAAACAAATGGCTCCATTTGCCTGGGTAAACGATGTAAAAATATTATCTGCCAGTATTGAAAAAATTAAAAACGCAATTGTTCAAACCTATAACTCGTCATCGGCATCAGAATAAAAAATCAGAATACACAAACGAATTCATCAACAATACCACAATAAAAAACAATAATCCAGAAAATAAACATGACTTATTTTAACAACGCCATTCAAACAAAGAGAGAATTATTAACCAGAATTATTAAGTTATTAAAAGAGGATGAACTGTTTGATAAAATCGATCGCATTCCATTGGAAATGAGACCCAAATCAAAAACGCCCATTCGTTGTTGTGTACATAAAGACAGAGCAGTTATCAAATACAAAGCCATGGCAATGATGGGTTTTTGTGTAGATGACGAAATTGATGAATTAACCACTTTAAGAGAATATGCCCAAAAAGCTATTGCCAGGGAATCAATCCCGGATGAGCACCTGACTGTTATAGATGAAGCCTGCAGTTCTTGTGTTCAGGTAAATTATACGGTAAGTAACCTTTGTCAAGGTTGTGAAGCCCGAGCATGCCAGGTAAATTGCCCTAAAGATGCCATTAGAGTATTAAATGGCAAAGCCATTATTGATCACCAAAAATGTGTGAATTGTGGATTGTGTCAAAAAGCATGTCCTTTCCATGCTATTGCATACCTTCCGGTTCCTTGTGAAGAGGCCTGCCCTGTAAATGCCATTAAAAAAGATGAGTACGGTATTGAAGTCATCGACAAATCTAAATGCATTTACTGTGGTAAATGTATGACTGCCTGCCCATTTGGAGCTATTATGGAGAAATCGCAGACGCTGCAGATCATCAACAAAATGAAAAACAAAGCGGAAACGGTTGCGATGATTGCTCCTGCGATATTCGGGCAATTTAAAGCCAGTCCGGAAAACCTAATTAGTGCCCTGAAAGCAATTGGATTTACGCATGTGATTGAGGTGGCCGAAGGTGCTGAAATAACTGCTCAAAACGAAACGGAAGAATGGATCGAAAGTGTTCAAAAAAACAATCCCTTTTTAACCTCTTCATGCTGTCCTGCACACACCCTTTTAAGCCAAAAACACATACACAAAATTGAGCCATATGTATCTCATACAAAATCACCTATGATTTACACAGCCCAATTGGCTCAAGAAAAGTATCCGAATGCAAAGAGGGTATTTATCGGACCGTGCTTAGCCAAAAGAAATGAAGCTGAAAAATCAGGAGTTGTTGATTACGTACTGACCTTTGAAGAATTAAGTGCAATTTTCACAGCTTACAACATAGATTTTAATGCCTTGTATGCAGCTTGTGTAAATTCAAATATTTCAATCGAAGCAAGAGGGTTTGCTTTGAGCGGAGGAGTTGCTAATGCCATAAAACAATCAATACCGAATGGCTATGCATTTAAAGAATTTATAATTGACGGACTCAATAAAAAGAATATTAAGCTACTAAAAGCATTTACAGCAAAAGCTCCGAATTACAATTTTATTGAAGTTATGGGTTGTGAAGGTGGGTGTATCAATGGCCCAGGCTCTGTATCAAACACCAAAACCAGTCAGGCTGCAATGAAAAAGTTTCTGGAAAGCTTAAAAAAAGAAATGGAAAGAGCATAAATTGAATAAGGGATCATAAACCTAATTCTCCGTTTTTGCTTTATAATCCATTTTCAAACTCCTTTAATACGCTCGTTGATAATATCACAAATAGAGCAAATTAAATTGAAGGAGTATTTGTGATTCTGGCATTATAGTTTGTGAATACCTTGAAGCAAGTTGCGAGATTATGCAACTTGCTTCATTCCTTTATTACTCACGCAAGAAATCATATTGAATAAATTCTTTAATCAGCAATCATAAAACACCTGCCCAAGAAATCGCTAAATGAATATTACCATATTAATATTTATTGATTTCACCAATAAAGTCATTGCAAAGGCATATTAACAGGTTATTTTATCCAATATGAATCATGCAAACCAAACTTACTGCTTACTGAAAGGTAATTTTAATATCAAAAAACAATATTTACCTGACACAAAAAGACACTTCAAAAATTTTGCCCAAAAGAGTCCAACAAATTATTATATCAATATAAATCATCTAAGCACATGACAAAATTATAAAAGATTTAAAATCAACGTATTTAAAACCTTGACATTCGAAATCTCACAATCGACTTCTGATGTTTTTTGTGATGTACATGAATACCAGAGCAGGCACAAAACATAGTGATTTAGATCAGTTAATATAAAGTAAAACAAATTGGCATGGCCAGAGTCAGACGCTTTACCATGCTCGTATGCGCCCTTATTAAGCTACAGTCTGTTTCATTTGTAAAGTTAGCTCAGCCATTACTGAATTATAAAGAAAGGTGGCAGATTGAAACTATGTTTAAAGCAATCAAATCAAGAGGTTTTAATTTAGAAGATATCCACTTAACAGATCTTAAAGGATATCGAAGTTAATGATACTGGTTGCTTTCGCATTTATCTGGGCATATCAAGACGGGATAGAACGTCATCTAAATATTAAGTCAATCAGGATTAAGAAACATGGTAGAAGGGCTTATAGTTTCTTTAAGTATGGACTTATTGAACTTGCAAAAACACTTTTAAACTACTCTACAACAGATAAAATGAAGAGCCATTTAAAACTTTTGTCATGTACTTAGAGCATTGTTAATAATGACTCACCTTAATAATAAACGTTTTTGTCAAGATGTGGGATGAGTGCTACTACGCAAAGCTTTTCGTTATCATATAGAATAATTTATACTCATACCAATTCATTGAAAAGTGGCATGGCATGTATTTACTTTTAAATTATACTTTTTAGTTGACAAAGTAATATACACGAACGACAAATAACGAAACTATAGTTAATGCATATTAGTAGATGATGATCAATAGTTTAGATTGTTGTTTAGTTGATAATCTGGTTTTTGAAGAGTTGTGAGTATTTTATTGTTGAACATTTTACGTATTTGTTTAATTGTTATGCAACAAAATTTAAGTAGTTTCGTAACGTCTTGTGTTTATGTTATTAACAACAATTAAAACTAGTTCTAATACTTAATTTACGTACAAATTCAAATTATTATGAAGTTAAAATTACTTTTTGCATCAATTTGCTTAATATTTTTTGTAGAAAATGGGATGGCTCAAACGGGAGATTCTTGCAATGATCCTATTCTCGCTAGTGTAGGAGATACAAACGTGGCCGATCATACTGCAGGTACTGATCAATGGTATACCTATACAGCTACCATCGATGGAAAAATAACGGTTTCCACCTGTGATCTAACAACAAAAGATACCTATGTAACAGCTTACTCTTCTTGCAATAATTCATTAGGTAGCAATGATGATTATTGTAATAGGCAATCGTCCTATTCATTTGAGTGTAAAACAGGTGAAATATACTTAATAAAGTGGGATGATCGCTATGCAGCGAATTCAACATATAATTGGAGTTTAGTTGAAGAATTACCTGCTCAAGGGGAGTTTTGTTCAAATCCAATTGATGCAGTTTCAGGAGATAATTCGTTTACTGGTGTGCAAAACCAATTTCAGTGGTTTAGCTACACTGCCACACAAGATGGAAAAATTACGCTTTCATCATGTGGCAACACTACTGATAATACAAATGTTAGTATGTATACAGAATGTGAAGGAGGGACTGTTGCTTACAACAATAATTTCTGCGACAGTCAAAGTAAGGTTGTTTTTGAGGTTGTTTCTGGAACTACCTATTTGATACGTTGGCAAGACGTAAGTTCATCAGATGGCTTTACCTGGACATTAGCTGAAGAAAATTGGGCTCAAGGAGAAGTATGTTCAAATCCTTTAGCTGCTACTGTAGGAGATACAAACGTAGCTGATCATACTGCTGGTACTGATCAATGGTATTCTTATACAGCTACCATCGATGGAAAAATCACGGTTTCTACCTGTGATCTGACAACTGAAGACACCTATGTATCAGTTTACTCTTCTTGCAATAATCTATTAGGTAGCAATGATGATTATTGTAATAATCAATCGTCCTATTCATTTCTGTGTACAACAGGAGAAATCTACTTAATAAAGTGGAATGATCGCTATGCAGCGAATTCAAAATACAATTGGAGTTTAGTTGAAGAATTACCTGCTCAAGGGGAAGCATGTTCAAATCCTTTAGCTGCTATTGTAGGAGATACAAACATGGCCGATCATACTGCAGGTACTGATCAATGGTATAGATACGAATCGCAGGTAAATGGTTCTATAACTTTATCTACAGTTGGATTAACAACAGAAGATACCAAAGTATTTGTATATGATGATTGTGGTGGAGTTTTAATTGATTCTAATGATGATAGTAGTGGAACCCAGTCTGAAATATCATTTACAGGAGTCGTAGGTGGGGTGTATTTTATCAAGTGGGATAATCAATATACAAATGGAACTTATAATTGGAGTTTAACGCAAGATGGAGTAGCAGCAGGTGTTAGTGATGATCTATTAAAAGAAGAGATTGAGGTGAAAATTTACCCAAATCCTGCAACAAACGAGTTTAGAGTTAAAAGTAAAAAAGATGTATTAAAAGTGAGAATATTTAATACATCTGGAGAATTAGTAAGCCAAATTGCTGGAAATACTAACACATACTTTATTGATTTACAATCAGGAGTTTATGTGGTTGATATTGAGCTGGCAGATAAAGTAGTAGTACATAAACGACTTGTAGTGAAATAGACAAGTTGTTTTAGGATAAAAAAAGAGGCTGTTCATTAAATTATGAACAGCCTTTTTTGGTGTTATGATAGGAATTACATTCCGGTTTTAAGCAGGAATGTATTTGTTGTAAATCAGAACTAATAACCTCAGTTCGATTAAAATTAAAGAGCTCTGATTTTATTAAATGATTGATATACAATATAAATTTTGAAGCATAGCGAGCTATGGTGATAAAATTTAGAGCAGTAGATCGGTCATTTAATGAAAAAATTGTAAAATTCCCATTTATAAATAACTGTTTTCTTCGTCCTATTAGCTTACCATAGCACGCTATGCCTTCGCAAATATTCCTTGAACCCAATTATTTATAAGTGGTCTGAGCCATTAATTTTATGTCGAACTGAGGTTAATACCATATTATAATTGCATTAGTATCGGTGTTATACAAACCAAACTTACTGCTTACTGAAGATAATTATAATATCAAAAAACAATATTTACCTGACACAAAAAGACGCTTTAAATATTTTACCCAAAAGAGTCCAACAAATTATTATATCTATATAAATTATATACTTTTGCACACCATTTATCAACAGCACACACTTACAATACACATAAAACACACAATATCAAATATTTAAACTAATTATTTACGAAATGAATCAGATAAAAACTTTACTAATTCTTATTACTATTTCATTATCTTTTTTCGGATGTGCTTCTAATTATCATTATATAGAACCTGAATTACTGGACTATAAAACTAACGACATTAACGAAGGCATTAGTTTTTCATATATGTATGACGTACTTTATAAAGTTGGCAATAGAAAATATGCTAAACATGAGAAACGAAACAGTGTGAAACTTGTAGCAGTAAAACTCACAAACAATACTGACAGCACATTAAATATTGCACAGGATATATCATTTTATTCTGGAGACCTCAATATTAATCCTTTAGAACCTACACTTGTAAAAAATGAGTTGAAACAAGGAGTACCAATTTATTTATTATACATGCTTTTAACACCTACTCAAATATACAAAACAGAACCAGATAATAATGGTCCATACAATTCTACAAAACAAGAAAGTATTTTTCCCATTGGATTAATACTTGGACCGGGTATTACAATTGGAAATATGGCTACAGCTTCAATGGCCAATAGAAAATTTTTAGATGAATTACTCAAATACGATATCAATCAAGAACTCAAACAAGGAGAAACCATATATGCTTTAGTTGGATTCAGGGATTTAGAATACGACAAAATTACACTTAAACTAAACAATAAATAGTTTTTAAACTCATTTAATCTATACCTAGGAATTGTAAAATTCCTAGGTAGTTCCACAAACTTTCCGTATCGAATAAATCGCAACTGAGTAAATATTACATTGCCAACATCACCTTTCGACAGACACAATACTTATCATAACACCCTAACAATCAATACACAGAATCCAAATACAAGCTCTATGTCTCACATAAAATCCAAACCAAAATACAAGTAACTATATTTGGCGAATAAAAACAATCAGATATTAATCTTAAAATTCGTGTTCCTGGACAAACTGTTAAAAAGGAAAACCTGCAATAGAATCAAATGTGAAAAAACCTTTTTAAATCAACTCCGGCTTTCAGTCGGTAATGAACAAAAAACAGCAAGGCTGCAATAGGGAAAATTGAAGAGGCTGCAATGATACTCCAACTTAATACTAAATCATTTTTAAAGTATAGCGAAATAAAAGATTCGGCACTTATGGCAAACAAAGCTATGGCTATAAATACAATAGCTACAATATTAAATCCTCTTTGCCGGGCAATGCGAATTAATCCCAATACAATTACTAATAAAATATAAAAAGATAGTATTAAGGGAATAACTAATCTGATCCCCCAACTTACAGCTCCACTATACCAATCTAACAAGGCAAACACGACTGAAGTTGACAAAAAACTACCCAAAAATAAGATGATGGGTTTATTGTATTTAAAAGTAAGTAGTGTAATATTAACAAACATGGCCAACGAAGCAGTTAGGTTATACTTCGCCCAAAAAATATTTCTGCTAACCACTATATTAACAACCAAGGTAATAAGAATACCAGATAGCAAGGTTATACTTGAGATAGCCCAAAACAATTTAAGCTTTTGATTTTTTGATAAGGTAGCATACTCCTTTATCACTTTGTCTCTATACATGATACGTTCAGATCTCTTTTCATCCAAGTAGACCACTTCTTCATGTATTGAATGACCACACAGCGGACATTCAATCATATCGGCATCTAACTCCACACCGCAATAATTGCAATAATTCATATCCTTATTTTTAGATAAACAAATTTCTGTATTACCTATTTTCATCTAAAATATTTCTTCGTATTTGTTAATACTTTGTCACTTTCACCTTGAGGTTTTGCTGAATTAAAAACTCAATATATTTACGCTCAAATACTTTTGAATCAGTAACATTTCCAAAACTCAAAACCAGTTTATCTCCAAATCCGATTACTCCACAGTTTATCTTTAACTTTTTATTAGGTGGAGGAGGCGTTAATATAAAATGATCAATCTTCTCATTTACTTTTTCAGGTAATTCTATCTTACCTAAATTGGTAATTACACCGCTATATTGATTTATTCCTTCTGTATAATATTTCATATACAGTATTAAACTTTTCACCAACAAGGGAATACCTCTCACAATTATTTTTCTTTCACCTCCCACATTTCGGGATATTATTTTACTGATGAGTTTCTCGTCCGTTTCCAGCTTCATTTTATGATACACCACCTTCAAAACTTCATCAAATGAATACCTCCCCAACCTAAAGTCAATTTCAGGCATCACAAATAGCGAAAAATTTCGCATTGTTCTGGATGAATAGATATTACGTAGATTTATGGGCACTTGAATTCTGGCAATAGTATTCACTTTTCGAAAGCGACTTTCTTTTATTCTAAAATATTCATCCTGAAGCACCATTAAATAAGCCGACACCAGATAATCAGTAATACTCACTCCCTTTTCCTTTGCTTTTTGTTTAATATCATCTAATGATACAATAGCTAACAAAACATCAAACCGGGGTTTACTTCTTAACTTATAAGGTAAATGAAAAGCTTTTGATTTAATCGGATTATGTGGAATGTTGTTCTTGAAATATTTATTGTAGGCATCTTCCATTTCTTCATCGTCTCCTTTTTCCTTATAAAAAGGATCAACCTCACTATCCGCTAAAACACCTTGATTGCGATAGTAAAATACAAGTACTGATTTTAAAAAGTTCAACAATCCATGGCCATCAGTAAGGATATGAGAACACTCCACACTTATTTGGTTTTTATATACAAGTACCCGAAGCATAAGCCCTGTGCCTTGCTTTATTTTAAAAGACTGACACGGCGTCCCTTTATCAGGATTAACTTCAAACGACAAATTAGATTGTTCCAGATAATACCAGAAAAAACCTCTGCGCAATCGCACTTTAAAATAAGGAAATCTTTCTTCCGCACATTTTATAGCATTTAAAAGGTTCCGGATATTCACCCGCTCTTTTAAAACTACTGTTAAGCGTATTACAGCTGTATGTTCAGAATTCCGGATGGCCGGAAATATCTTTGCTGCGTTATCCAAAGGCGCCCAGTAGGAGTTTTTACTATCCATTATAAATGATGGTGATCATAAAATTAAAATATCCGATCAAGTTATCAATAACACTGAAACGAAACAAGAAAGTGCAAAAATTAAAATTCCGGCAAAAAAAATTACAGTTCTGAAATATGTTTACTTACCTTGCAATAACAACAGAAAAATCGTTTTCCCGAACATTTACCAAATTCATTTTTATCTCCTAATATATTCTTTAAGAATTTAAAGGGGCTTACGAGAATGAAAGACACTTAAAAGCTAAAGGCGATTTCTCACACATTATTAAGTGAAACATTTTTATTTCAATGGTGAACATAGAACAAAATATTAAAGCTTTTAAAAAATGGTATAATGAACAACTATCTTTTAATCATGAGGCTAAAGACTACTTTTCATCTATCATTCAAGCCTTACCTAAAGTTGATACTGTAACATCCAGGGTGAAAAATATCGATGAATGCATCAGTAAATTTAAAAGAAAGTATCTCCCATTTATTGATGAAAAACATCCGTATTACATTCAGGATTATTTAACTGATTTAATTGGCATTAGGGCAATATGCTACCATAAGGATGACATTGAATACATTACCAGACATCTAAAAAAATACTTTGAGGTAGTTGAAACCACAGATAAATCAGGTTTGCTAGACAAAACAGAGGATAAGTTCGGGTACAAAAGCCTGCACCTTCAGTTGCAACTAAAGGATTCTTATGCCGAATCCAATAATAAATTAGAATTTACTCATCTCATTTTTGAATTACAAGTACGAACGGTAATACAGGATGCATGGAGCATTTTAGATCATAAAATAAAATACAAAAAAAGTATACCCCAAAACTTAAAACGCAGGATTAATCGATTATCTGCTTTATTTGAAATAGCAGACGATGAATTTTTAAGTATAAAAAATGAAATTGCAATTGAGGAAAAAAGAATTAAAGACAAAATAAAAAAAGGAGAAGCTATTGAGAAAAATAAAAAAATTGATGTATTCAGCTTTTTATTCATAGCTATGCGATATTTTCCTGATTATGAATTTATTGAATACAAAGTTGATGGATTTGTTCAGGAAATACTATTGCTGAACAAGAATTTTACAGAAGGCCAGTTAGATCAAGCACTCAAAAATCAGCTGCATATTGCCAATACTATTGAAGAAAAAAGAAATCAGAAACTTAATCCTTATACAAAAATCAGGTATTGTTTATACAAAAGTAATAAGGAACAATTCCAACGCATTTTATCAAACTATCAGGTGGATATGATTAAAAAATACATTTAAATATCAGTCACAAATATCAGGTGTTAAGATGAAGTATTTAATCAAGTTATACTTTTTGAAAAATCTATCACGACTTCATTATCCAGACAAAACTTCAATTTAAAATATATTATTCCAATACTAAAAATTAAATAATGAAAACATATATTTCCATATTAAGAGGCATAAATGTTGGTGGACAAAGAATCATTAAAATGGATGCTCTTAAAGCATTATATCAGGAACTCGGTTTTAAAAACATCGATACCTACATTCAGAGTGGAAATGTAATTTTCCAACATACCAATTCAAACGAAGTTGAATTAAGAAACCTGATTCAAAATAAGATTAAAACAGCTTTTGATTTTGACGTTCCTGTTATTGTATTATCTGCAGTAAAGTTGAATTCTATTATTTCAAACAATCCTTTTGCTCACAATTCTGATAAAAATACAGCGTACCTTCACATTACTTTTCTTGCAGAACAACCTGAAGATTTCGATACGGTCAGTATATTATCAAAAAAATCGGATTCAGAGGAAATCCATTTAACTCAGGATGCCATTTACTTATATTGCCCCAATGGTTATGGAAAAACTAAACTTACAAATAACTTTATTGAATCAAAACTAAAAGTACAAGCCACAACCCGAAATTGGAAAACAACGTTGAAATTACAAGATATGAGTCTTAAATAAATTGCACCTTCAATGGATTACTTAATTTGAATTTGATATATTTTTGGCCAAAGCTTACCTGTTATGTAAAACAGATCAGCATCCGAATCATAGGCTATACCATTCATTTCCATAGAACGATAATTGATGTTTTTAGCTTCAAGCGCTAGTGATGTTAAATCAAGCTTTCCTACTACAGTTCCATCTTTGGGGTCTATTTTAACAATAGTATTTGTAGTCCAGATATTTGCATAAACATATCCCTTTACATATTCCAATTCATTCAGATAATCCTTGGCAAATCCATTTTCAGTAACCGAAACTCTTTTAATCACCTGTAAGGTATTCGGATCCAAATAAGTAAGCATATTTGTACCATCACTCATGATCAATTCTGATCCGTTGGTTGTCATCCCCCACCCTTCTTTACTTGGAATAACAAATTCACTAATCTTTTTAAAAGTAGTAGCATCATAAATAAAACCAACTTTACTTTTGTAGGTAAGTTGATAAACCCTGCCATTTAAAAATGTAATTCCCTCTCCAAAATACTTATTCTTATCCAATTCGGCCTTAACATCAATATTTCCTGTATTCAAATCTACAACACCAAATAACGATCTGGTTTGTGGCACCTCATGTATGGCACCAGTACTTTCAAATAGCTGACTATTATGAATTAAAAGACCTTCAGTAAAAGCATTTTCATCATGAGGATACGATTGAATTAATTCAAAATTCAGTGTTGGCACTTTGATAGTGGCTGTATTATCTGAACTTGATTTCTTACTTTGAATATGGCAAGCTGAAAGTATTATCAATACTGCACAAACTAAAATATGTTTATTCATCACGTATTATAATTTTAAAATCTTCTGTTTTTAATAAGACGATTTTTTCGTCGGCAACAAAACTAATGCTTTTCAATTTCTTTTATCAATTTTACCTATTAATAAAATCTTTTTTTTAATCCATTGTATATACATCTGCAATCTGAAGAAATTGTTGCTTTTATAGATAATATCAGTGTTTTTTTTGTTGAATTTATTGATTTTGCACAATACTATATATTAACCTGAGTTCGATTAAAATTAGCGAGCTCAAAATTCAGTAAATGATTGATTTACAACATAAATTTTTGAGACATAGCGAACTATGGTGATAAAATTTAGAGCCGTAAATCGATTATTTAATGAAAAGCTATGAATGTCACTTATAAATACCGATTTTCTGCGTCATATTTGCTTACCATAGCCCGCTATGCTTTCGCAAACATTCCTTGAAACTCAATATTCATAAGCGATTTGAGCCATTAATTTTATATCGAACTCAGGTTATTAGTAAAATATCAATTATTGCAAATTTAACAAGTCAGTAAAAAATGAAAAATATGCGTTTTTTAATATTCTTCTCCATCATATTTACCATTCACTTTTTAGTTAACTTATATATCTACAAACGAGGAGTTCAAGGTTTAGAGTTTACTCCACAACTAATAAACTGGTTCAGAGTAATAATGTTATTCCTGGTTTTAGCATATCCTGCAGGCAGATTTCTGGAGAAACTTTGGTATTCCCCGATTTCAAACTTCATACACTGGGTTGGTGCCTTTTGGTTTGCTGGAATGCTCTATTTTGTACTGGCTTTAATTTGTATTGATCTTATTCGCTGGAGCAATCACCTATTCCATTATTTACCCAATCATTGGATAGAGAACTATTCACATACCAAACTTATAACTACCTATGCGATTTCCGGAGCAGTAGTATTGATTATTGCTATTGGTCATATTAATGCCTGGTCGACCAAAATTGTAAAAAAAACAATTGAAATTGATAAAGATGGAGGTGAATATAAAACACTAAAAATAGTTGCAGCTTCAGATATTCACCTGGGCACGATTATCGGGCCACGAAAAACCAATAAATTAGTTACAACCATCAACTCATTAAATCCTGACATCATATTATTTGCCGGAGATGTGGTTGATGAAGACTTAAAACCGGTAATAGAACAGAATCTTGGCAAAAATCTTTTAAAACTAAAAGCTCCACTGGGCATATATGCCATAACCGGTAATCATGAATATATCGGAGGCGCAGAACAAGCCGTTAAATACTTGGAGGAACATGGGGTACAAATGATCAGGGATAGCTCTATATTAATAAACGATAGCTTCTATCTTTGCGGAAGAGAAGACAGGGATAAAAATTCATTCACTACAACACCACGGAAACAAGTAGCAGAATTAACAAACTCTCTTGACAAAACGAAACCAATACTATTATTAGATCATCAGCCTTATCATTTAGATGTTGCAGAACAAGCAGGTATTGACCTTCAGATAAGCGGACATACTCATCATGGACAATTGTGGCCACTGGGTTATATTACGAAAAAAATATTTGAAGTAAGCAGTGGATATAAAAAGAAAGGCAACTCTCATTTTTATATCAGTACAGGTTTCGGTACCTGGGGACCACCTGTAAGAATAGGTAACCGACCCGAAATACTTGAATTCACTTTGAAGTTCAGATAGATTCACGAACGTATAAAAAAGCCGCCAGCATAAATCTATATACTGGCGGCTTCTTGTTTCATTTTATGTCGAACTCAGGTTATTACAATCCTAACACCTGAATCCCCTGATCAAATACAATGTCCCTGGGTATACCAGCTTCCCCTATTCGATCTAAATCCTTTTGTAAATCAGGCTGAATAGTTCCCATTTCCTTTAACATCGTCTTGGCTTTAGCATAATCACCATCCCCTTGCAACACTAATATTTCTGCCGATAAATCAATCATAGCCTGACGCATTTTATCAAAATCAACACTATACTTACCGGTTTCTTCGTTTTTAGCAAAAGCCCCTTTTTCCTTGAAATAGTTAAACCTGATCATATTGGCTTTACCATGTGAACTAGAAGCTCCAAATCGGATGGATCTAAATATTCCGGCCATAAATGTTACATAGTTATCCATTAAAACCTGATCATCACCCAGCTCTCCCATTTCTGTTAATTTATCAACCATGTACAAGCCTAAGATATCAGCTTTCCCTTCCTCAATAGCAGAAGCTGTTTCTTTTAAAGCCTCCCTTACTGAGCCTTTACCATCCAGTGTGTTTTTAATTCCAAGGCCATGCGCCACTTCATGAAACATAGTATTTTGAAAAAATGCATCAAAGGTTATATGTTGCAATTGCTCTTCTTCAATTAACAACTTACTTATCGGAACCAAAATTTTATCGAATTTGGCCTTCATTGAGTTTTTTAGTTGAATTTTCCTACTCCCTTTTTGTATATGAACCTTAGGATCATTGGGCAGATTTATTGCAATTGTTTTACTCCCCGCATTACAATCGCCTCCATAAAAAATTACATCATAAGCACCTAAATCAGAATCACTTCCGGGCACTTCTTTTTTATATTCTTCTTCTACGGGAATTGATTTCTGGAGTGTTGGCAAAAGGGTTGCAAAATAAGCAAGCTTATCCGACCATTCTTTATCTTTTATTAATATGTAAGCTTCAAAAGATGCTTTTGCACCATACAAGGCATCTTCATATGTTTCTATTGGTCCCACAACAAAATCGATGGTATTGTTTTTCATACTCATCCAGGCCAGATCACTCTCAAAATACTCGCTGGTTAATAAGGCTTCTGACCTTTTTAACAAGTAATCTTTTAACCCCTCATCTTCAGCTAATTCTGACGCTTGCTTAAGTAATGCTGAAACCTTACTCAGTTCGTTATTGTATTCAACATGATATGGAACTACTTCTAATTCTCCACTGGACTCATTGCGCTTTACGATAGTGTACAATCCATCCTTCCCCGGCTCAGTCAATGCATCAAACTCCTCCTTTGTCATATCTTCAGGGTAAAAGTCAGCTCCCAGAGGTTTTTCTCCAATTCCTTTTATAAAGGACTGATTATTATTGAGCCTCTCCCATGGACCGTAATTGATTTCAATATACTTCTTCAGAGATTCATCCTCAACATTTGACAGCAAAGCAGCTTTGTTACCCCATGCTTGCTTCCAGAATAAATCATCCATAATTTTACCGGCTTCAAATAACAAAGGAAGCATCTTCTTTTCGTTTTCGGTAAGCTTTGATATGTCTGTTGTTAGTTTTACCGGAATAAACTCCTCTACTTTTTTATGTACATCGGGTATTGAAGCTTCATATTCTGGCTTTTGCTGTTCACAGGACGTGAGTATAACAACAACAAAAGCGATAAACACAATAATTTTTCTCATTATATGGATTTTTAATATTAGTATGTCAAATATATTAAAAATCAACGAGGCCCATCTTGAATAATATCATGGTATTACCAGAAAAATAAAATCATCAGGCAAAATAAAATCCTCAAGTGCATCCCGGGATTCAATATTTGAAGTAAATGGTTACTAATGGAAATTAAGGCTTAAGATTTCAACCTTTTTGCGTACTCGATCTTTGTTTTATATTACTATTTATTGGTCTCTGATTCAATTGACAGCAATCGCTCCAATCTCTCAATCTGATTATTTTTATTCACTTCTCTTAGGTTTTGAGCGGTATCGGTATAATACTGATGTTTACGAATAAAATCAAGTTGCTTCATATTCCACTCTGAAAAAGAACCCACCATATCCCTATCCTTCAATTCATCATACAACTTACTGGAAACAGGAATAAAATCGGTACGCCCCAAATAATCAAGGTCTGAATCACAAATTACCTTTTCCATGATACTTTTCGGGTTTGGAGGGAATTTAGTGGCTAAAATCAAATCGCATACCTTAGTAAGTATCTCTTCGGAGTAATTATAACGCTTCAACATTTTCTTCGCCAGCAATGTCCCATGAAACTCATGATCGTTATAACTGATGATGTGACCAGAATCATGAAACAATCCAGCCAGTTTTAAAATCAGTATATCTTCTTCGCATAATCCTTCTGCCCAACCAATTAACTCAACTTCGGTAACTACATCTATGGTATGTTTTATATTGTGATAATACAATTTATCTGGTAAATTCTGCTCCATCATATCCAGTACTTCCTCCTGAATATCCAGAAATTGTATTAAAGAATATTTTATTCTAAATGCTTTATTAAGTCCCCAATTCTGACCCTCATCCTTAAATTGAGGCAATAAATCGTTTACGAAATACGACTCCATCATTCCTTTATACTTTACCGGCATTTCACCAGACGAACTGCAATCAAAAAATTCTTTTACCAGTTCGTAAGTCATTGCTGAAATATTGATTTTACCAGTTTCACATGCCTTACCTAACCGACTTGTAAAATTAACTGAATCACCAGCTAGCCTGAACGGAGTAGATTTTTTACCTGTAGGCTCAGCCAATACCGGTCCGGTATGAATTCCAATGCTCAGTTCCCAAAAAGCAGATCCTCCTTCGCCCCCATTAATTTCAATTGCAATTTGCTGCATCTCATTAGCTGCCAATATTACATCAATAGGGTTTGTCCGGTTTTCTTCCAGCATACCGGCACCATAAATATTTATATCTCCAACAGTTTTAATTTTTATGATTCCATACTTCTTAGCCACATCATCCATTCTAAGTTGTAGAATGTCTAATTTGTCCATTAAAACATTGCCGTTGGGATGCTTACTTAATTTATGAAATCCTTCTACTGAAGCATATAGCAAGGATGCTCTTTTAAACCGCTTAATTTTTCTACGGGAAGTCGTTTTTTTCTCACCCTCTCCTTCAAATGAAAAACTTGAAAGCAAACTCAGGTACTTATCATTCTGCTTTTGTATGAAATTATATCTATTTATAATCTCATTCATCTCTTGATTAAGTTCCTTATTCCGATTAGCAAGTTTTGATATGCGATTTATATATGATTCAATGTTTTCCATTATAAAAAGTTGGCGTTGAATGAAAACTCCTTTAATAAGTATTTTCTTTAATTGACTGGCCTGATAAGAAATTACATTTCCTTTTTAATATATAGTACGACCATCCTTTAATTTAGTTTGTTCTAAATTACTACTTTTTGAAAAACGTAGCAAATTATATCGTAAGACTTGAAAAAGCAATGACCAACAAGGCTAAAATCATGACTATTGTTTCTTCTGCATATGAATATTTGAATACTTAGCTAAATATCGATAGTCTGAAGTTTATTTACATTTACTTATTGTTCGTTTATAAAGTACAACACCCGACTTTATAGACGGGCACTATATATTCGGATTCACGCATGAAATTAATCATAGAATGATTTTAGTCTTATAATATCAACACGTGCAGTACCCTTAAATATTCGAAAAGAAGCATAGGGTGTAAATAATTATGCGGCAGAGCATAAAACAGCTTGAATTCAGCTCTGCATTATACCGGCGCATTTATAGTTTTAATTGGTATTAAAATATTAGTACATATTGAGAATTGGCTCTCCTACTTAATAACCTGAGTTCGACATAAAATTTGGGATTCAGACCGCCTATAAATAGTGAGATTCAACTGAAAATTATGAAAGAATAGCGGGCTATTTTGAATAATTTTCAGGAAGAAGATCGCTGTTTATAAGCGGAAACTCTCATGCTTTGCATAAAAAACTGATCTACTTCGTTAAATTTATCG
>JBNKRV010000208.1:0-3726 GCA_050296935.1 Marinilabiliaceae bacterium
GTATTTATAAGTGACATTCATAGCTTTTCAGTAAATAATCGATTTACGGCTCTAAATTTTATCACCATAGCTCGCTATGTCTCAAAAATTTATATTGTAAATCAATCATTTACTGAAATTTGAGCTCGCTAATTTTAATCGAATTCAGGTTAATAGACTTTCTAATGCATTAAAAAAAAGTACATGAAGTTAAGCGAATATGTAGATCAACAACTGTTGAAATTTTATACCAATTTAAAGCAATCTATAGATGATCAGGGGCAGGATACCGTACATGATTTTAGAGTTGCACTTAAAAAGATTTTCGCTTTACAACGTTTGTTAAATCAGGTAGATGAAGGGGGATGGAATAATAATTATGCGTTTTTTGCACCCATTAAAACCCTGTTTAAGTGTGCAGGAGATATCAGGGATTATCAGGTAATGCAGTCTGGTTTGGAGGAATGGCTGACCTCAACACAAATCCATCGATTTAATCATTACCTAAATGAAAATATTACACAAAAATTTACAGATTTAGAGAATATAGATAAGGATTTACTACTGGATGAACTTATAAACCAGGTAAAAATCGCCTTTCAGAAGTTATATAACTTGCCGGAGACAATTGTTATGAATTACATCACTCACCAGGTCTCGATATATGAAAAATGGATTGAAGATGAATTGCAGAGTGAGTTATGTAATTACCATAAAATCAGGAGGTATGTTAAGAATCAATATTATTATCTTTCCATATTAGAGGAGGTATTAAATGATAATTCTTTTGCTGAATTGACGAGGCAAAAAGATCAATTGGGTAAAAAGTTGGGGCTCTGGCATGATTATAAAGTATTGTCGAAGCATATTGGTTCTTTAGCATTAGAAAATCACACAGAAGTAGTGAGTAGGATTGAGGCCAAAGCAAACGAACTGATTGAAGAGATTTTTTAGAGATATTCCGGAACATTAAAAACATGAGTTTTATGAATTGTAAAGTTGTTATTATTGTTTTAATAATTTTCACAGAAGTCTGTGCTTTGGGTCAGGATTATATTTATGTGGAAGATTATGGTGATTTATTTGATTCCATACAGTCTCATTCAATTTTCAGTGATCAAAAAAAGTTTGTTGATGTTACACCCCGATTTTCAGCAGAAGAAGTTCTTCAAAAGTACCATCATCAAAGAGGAAAGCAAGGTTTTCATCTTCTGGATTTTGTAGGTGAGAATTTTGATACCCTATTTGTGGATACAACCAGCATTCTTAAGCATATTGATTATTTATGGGATTTTCTTTCCAGACAACCTGATGAGCAGAAACAAAACTCCACATTAATTCCCTTAAAGCATCCCTATATTGTTCCTGGTGGCCGTTTTAGGGAAATCTATTATTGGGATAGTTATTTTACCATGTTGGGTTTGGAACAGGCCAAACGATATTCGATGATTCAGAGTATGCTGGACAATATCTCTGATTTAATTTTAAGCCATGGACACATGCCCAATGGTAACCGCACTTACTATTTAAGCCGATCTCAACCTCCGTTTTTTTCCTTAATGATTGATTTGTATGCAAAAAGTACCGGGGATACCAGCGTTTATAAAAAGTATTATAGTGCTTTGCAAAAAGAGTATCGTTTCTGGAATCAGGGTAAAGAAGATATAAAAATAAGGTTCAGTGGAAAAGGCAGAATTGTTATGCTGGACAGGGATGAATACCTGAATCGTTATTGGGATAACAAAAATAATCCGAGACCGGAATCATATCTCTATGATACAGACATCAAAAAAGAATCAGAGAACGATTCAACCATCTACAGAAATATACGAGCGGCTGCTGAATCCGGTTGGGACTTTAGTAGCAGGTGGTTTGCCGATGGTAAAAGTCTGAAATCCATTAATACTACAGATATCATACCCGTTGATTTAAACTGTCTTTTGTATCATATGGAGATGATTTTGAGCAGGAGTTGTAGTCCTGATTCTTCAAAAATGTATTTAAAAGCAGCAAAAAAAAGGAAAGAAATGGTTCTCAAATATTGTTGGAATGCTGAGGAGGGTTTTTTCTTTGATTACAATTTTATTACACAACAACAAACCAAGGTATATAGTCTGGCTGCACTTTTCCCTATGTTTTTTAATATGGTTGATGAGGTAATCGCAAAAAGGGTGGAAATAATTATTAAGCACCAGTTTTTGAAAGATGGTGGTTTGATAACAACATTGAATGAAACGGGTCAGCAATGGGATGCACCCAATGGATGGGCGCCTTTGCAATGGGTAGCCTTTCAGTCATTTGTAAACTATAATAATAGTCCGTTAGCTAATGAAATAGCCCAGCGGTGGATTAAGCTTAATGCAAAAGTATTTTTTGAAACGAACAAAATGATGGAGAAATATAATGTTGTTGATGTTGATTTACCGGGCGGTGGTGGTGAATATAATAATCAGGATGGTTTTGGATGGACCAATGGCGTGTTTCTGAAAATGTGGAATGAGTTACATGACACGGGTTCTTTAGATTAAATCAGCATTAATACAGTTTCTAATGCATATTGAAGGTTTACTATAGTTAGTTGGATTCTTACTGAATATTCAATGTGTTTCATTTACAGTTGTTTTCAAACGACAATTTCCTGAGAATTTTTTTATCATATTTTTTTATGGGAGAAATTAATTGTTAAATTTGATTGGCAAAATGACTAAACATATTATATTATTTAGACATTGTCGTTATGCAGCCATATATGCATATAAACACAATGACGATATAGATGTGTTGGCAAACATTTAGATGAACACTTGGTATAGCAGGAAATAGTTGATGTTTTGATAATAAAAAAGTTTGAAATTCATAAATAAAGAAACAGAGAACTAATTATGAATATTGGTTATAATATTAAAGCATATGAATATAGATATTGGGAAATTGGTTAAAAACGTCTCTCAAATAAAACTCAAAGGAGGGGTTTTTGAAAAGGCAAGTCGGGTTATAATAGTTGTTTCTGTCTGCATTTTTGGAATAGCAGCTCTTTTAGGTAATATTTGGGTTAGTTGTGGTGCAATTGGATTAATCTTCATTTTTGCTTTTGTAATGCTTTGGAGGTTGATAAATTTTGCAAATAAAAACCCACAGGCTGCAATTTTAGAAGGAGCAGAATTTCTAGTTCATCAACAAATTCAATTAGCCGCAAAAGGAATTGGTGAATTTCCGCAAATCACTGACTCTTTGACTGAAGAAACACCAATTGAGATTGACGAAAAAAACGAGCAGGTAGCTAATCAGCCTGATAAAGAAAAAGGAAAGGAGGGACAAGATGCCTAAAGCCGTATTTTATCAAATATATCTTGTACCTAAGGAGGGTGTGAGTAGTGAAACAGTAAAAAAGAAGATAGACCTTTCTTTAGACTGGTTTAAGTATGACAAAGCAATGTGGATTGTTTATTCTACATCGGATGTAAAGAGGTGGCAAACGCGACTTAAACCTCTTGTAGAACCAACAGGAAACCTCTTCATATGCGAGATAAATCCAAACAATAGAAATGGATGGATGAGTAAGAAATTCTGGGAATGGTTGAAAAAGGAACGATAAAAACGATTTGCCAACAATAAGAATATAATTAATCAATAACTGCCCTCAAAAGTCCCTGCAAGGACTCAAAATGATTAAATATATTCGTTGTTGAACGGAACCGGGAGAAATTACACCTTATTATATGGGGATTGCTTTAAAATGAGGTGTAA
>JBNKRV010000209.1:0-7927 GCA_050296935.1 Marinilabiliaceae bacterium
TAACCTGAGTTCGATATAAAATTAAAGGCTCAAATCGCTTATAAATATTGAGTTTTAAGGAATGTTTGCGAAAGCATAGCGGGCTATGGTAAGCAAATATGACGCAGAAAATCGGTATTTATAAGTGACATTCATAGCTTTTCAGTAAATAATCGATTTACGGCTCTGAATTTTATCACCATAGCTCGCTATGTCTCAAAAATTCATATTGTAAATCAATCATTTACTGAATTTTGAGCTCGCTAATTTCATATCGAACTCAGGTTACTAAGTAGTGCCTGTCCATAAAGTCGTGTGTTTGGGCTATAAAGTTAAAATACAAGGCGTGTGAAAAATTCAAACCGCAGTATACCAGCGTATATAAGGATCTGGATTTTGAGCAACAACGCAGTAGTTGGGCTTTATAGACGAACACTAAGTAAACCTGAAAAAATAACGACAAACAACCTCAGAATTATCTTCAGTAGAAAATAGTAAAAGCAGGACTTGTTAGTGCGGAATACTTTGTATCTTCAACTCTACTATAAAAAAAGGAAACCCCGATATTTTTATTGACAAAACTATCTCTATCCGGGGTTTTGTTTATCTTAAAAAAAAGTGATAATTAGCTGTATATCTAAACAATTATTTATGAATGTGCCGGTTAAACTTAACCGGAATGCGAAATGAAAAGGTACTTCCAACACCAGGTTCTGAAATCAGGTTCAGTGAACCTTTTAATATTTCCACTATCTTTTTTGATATAGCTAATCCTATGCCAATGCCTCCAAACCTACGGGTAGATGAATCGTCAACTTGTCGGAAAAAGTCGAATATAATATCATGCTTATCTTTTTCAATACCTATTCCAGAATCTTTTACGTAAAATGTTAGCCACCCCTCAGAATCTGACAAGATACCAAATTCAACAAAGCCACTTTCGGTAAACTTAACGGCATTTTTAAATAGATTGATGAGTACCTGGTTAATTTTACTTAAGTCTGATGTTATTGATTGTGAAAGTAATTGTTCATTTGAGTTGCACTGTACTTTAACAGCATTATCTTTCCCGGCCTTATGCACAATCTCTGAAAGTTCCAGACGATTTTCCTCAAACAGATCTTTTAAAACAAATTTATTGTTTCTTATTGATACCTTTGACTGTTCAGCCAATGCCAGGCTTAAAATATCTTCAAACATTTCAAGTAAATGATTACTCCCCTTTAAAATATTGTCAATATATTCTTCAGCACTCTCCGGATTTAATTTAATTAATTCACTGAAACCGATAATTTGGTTTAATGGGGTACGAAGTTCATGGTTCATAGTTGCTAAAAACGCTGATTTGAGACGATCACTTTCAACAGCCTTTTCTTTTTCTTTTATCAACTCTTGTTCCACTATTTTTCGTCGTGTCATATCCCGAACTGTACCGACACTACGCAATGGAATACCCTTTTCATCGTAATAGGTTATTCCGTGTACAGATAGGTATTTTATACGCCCATCAGGCAAAAGCAACCTATAATCCACATCATATGAGCTTCTGTTCTGAACTGAATCACGATAGGCTTTATCTACTAAATCACGATCGTCAGGATGAACTCTATCTACAAAAGCTTCATATTTTGCACCCATTGTTTCAGGAGTTATTTCAAATATCCTTAAAACCTCTGCAGACCATTCCAGTTTACTTGTTGTAATATCCAATTCCCAACTTCCTGATTTACCTATTTTCTGAGCTTCCTCAAGAATAGTTTGTTTTTTTAGTAGCTCAGTTTCCATCTGCTTACCTACTTCAAGCGAGTTGGCTAGTTTTAAATTACTATAACTCAGACTTCCCAGTATTCCTGCAAAAAAAGACAGGAGCGACATTAAACTCTCTATTTCTTCGTGGCTAACCCTGGGTATCATAGAAAGAGATGCAATATAATCTGCTGTATTATAATCATAACGAAGAGCTTGCTTAATAAAAACATCTTCATCAAATTCTTCGTCATCGTAAATAAATTGTCCAAGGAATAAGTTTCCAAGATGGTTTCCTCCTATAACTATTGGGGTGGCAATTTCCCACATATTATTTTTACAACGATAACGTTTAAATCTACCTTCTGATATATTCTTGCTAAGTATAATATCGCTTTCGTTACACAATTTACATGATTCGGGGTGTGCCCTGTGAAACCTGGTACATACTTCCTGCCAGGCCCCTTTGGCTAATATCTTTCCTTTTGTATCTATAACCCCTAAAGCGATTCCTGATATTTTACAGAATTTATCGACTAGTTTCTGAACTATATCCAGATCTAGTATATCGGAAAGTTCCAATTCCAGAAAATTAATATCTGGCGACAACACTGAATCAAGCTTTTTCCGAACCTGTTTTTCGCTTTCGATTACGGCAATTTCGCTCTGTTTACGACGGGTAACATCATGCATATAGCCGTACCAGATCATACTATTATTCTCATTGAAAAAAGGTGTTGCATTTATTTCAATCCATCGTTCCCCTTTATTTGAATGACTAATGCGAAATTCGGTATTTAATGAAGTTAAGTTTCCCGAAGATTCTTTTGCTTTTAACTTTAAAATTTCTAAATCTTCAGAATAAATGAGTGATTCTATTTTACTAATATCATTTTTCACTTCTCCGAAGCTTATACCAATAACATCAGTAATACCCGCACTGGCAAAAGACATATAAAGCTGACCACCTGTTTTATATCCTAAAGTAAAAAAGCATCCTTCAACTACATTGAAAAACTGGGTTTGGCGTTGTTCTATTACAGCACGCTCTTGTAATGTTTGTATAAGTTGTTTATGCTGTGTAATATCCCGCCCTATAGAAAGTACACTTTCAACTGAACCATCCTCACCGAACTCCGGCACATGAATATTTTGTGTCCATAATTCTTTCCCATTCGGATAAATAAACAATACATCAATTACATCCTGCTTTCCTGTTTTCAACACTTTCTGAAGGCTCTGTAATACTTTAGTACTTTCCTCTGGCGACACAATCCCCCCTTCTGCAGGAGTTTTACCCAGTAATGATGCAATTGGAATTTTTCCAACCTGCTCCACGACCGGATTTACATATACTCTGCGACAATTCCGATCGTATCTGTAGATAGGGTCTGGTGCATTCTCTGCTAATGCCCTGAATTCCTTTTCGCGCTTTTTAAGTTCTCTCATTAAACTTTTACGCTCAGAAATATCTCTGGCAACACCAATGATTCCGGTTGGCTTAAGATTGTTATCCCGTAAAAAAGTTCCGATAATCTCCACCTCTATTGTAGAACCATCTTTACGATATTCTTCAACTTCAAGAGAAATATGTCTTGACGGATTGACACCCTCTTTACCATCCAGCTCAAGCTGTTCTACTAATGTTTTTTGTACCAGAAATAGTGAATCTGGTGTAAAGATTTGTGCAATGGAACGATCCATTGCCTCCTGCACTGTAAAACCTAGTAATTTTTTTACAGAAGGACTAATATACTGAGGATTAAAATTAAGGTCATATAAAGTGATAACATCAGCTGCATTTTCGGCAATAAGACGGTACTGCTCTTCTTTTTTACGCAAAGCCAATTCCATTTCCTTTTCCTTTCGTTCTGAAATATCATGAGAAATAATCATAACACTTTCAACACTACCATCTTTATTATATTCAGGAATTGTGCGCAGGCAATAATACCTGTTAACATTAATGATATCAATCCATTCTATATCCTTTTCAGCCGATTTACCGGTTTCAAAAGTCTGTTTGAGCAGCTCACTGAGAATTGCAGCCTCCTTTGGAGCAAGAGGTGTCATTTCCTCAAAATCAATATTTAATGCATCATTTTCACAAAACCCCGTTAATTCGTAATATTCAGGATTGGCATAAATACGACGTAAGTTACGATCATAACGTATAATAATATCGGTAGAATTCTCTGCTAATGAACGAAACAATTGTTCACTTTTACAAAGTTCCTGTTCTAAAACCCGTTGTTTAGTATATAAGGTTGATGTACCAATAATATATTCTACCTTGTTACACTCATCTTTAATGGGTACACATTTAATTAAGAAAATATCATTATGGTATGCAATCTCAAATTCGACTGTTTCTTTCGAAACAATTACCTGCCTAAATTTTTTCACAATTTGCCGTATGCACCCATATCCATCATCCTGATTTTCATCAAATGGCTGGCTGATCAGATCATCTGATACCCATGACATTGCTTTAAATGAACGATTAATTTCAATGATATTGAATTTCCCATCATCCAGTACTTCAGTAAAGAACAATCCCTCCGTTGAGTTTTCAAAAACAACATTAATTCTTTTTAAGCGTTCATTTATTCTACTTTGATTAACCAGTAATTCATGAGCCTTCTTTTGTTCTGTAATATCTTCTATCTGCAACACATAAAACTCAGCAGAACCATTATCCATTCTTGATACTGAGGCTGTTAACCTACACCACACATAATGCCCTTGTTTATGCTGATAACGCGTTTCAATCTGCATAAAAGGGATATCACCATTTATTAATTTCTTCGCCAATTCTAAATTACCAGTCAAATCATCCGGATGTGTCAATGCCTGAAAAGAAATATTCAGTAATTCAGGTTCTGTATAACCCAACATTCTACATAAAACCGGGTTAACACAAATCCAGCGTTCATCGACGGATAAAAGTGCCATACCTGTTGCTGAATAATTGAAAGCCTGTTGAAACAATTTATCATTGACAATAATATCAGACTCTCGATTCTTAATATTGACTTTATTGTTATCCATGTTATTTTAACACCTTTACTTCATTTATCCCGGAGAATTTTCATCTGGACATTTTCTTTATGTGCATCATTTCAATTACCGGTATATTACAAACATATTCAGATTGATTTTATCGAATTTTGAAATCTTGTTTTTAATTTAAGTGCTGAGTTAACAATTTATTTATACCATAATTATGAGTTACACCTTAATGCATAATGAAACTAAGAGTAGTTTGTATATTCTGTATCAATAACTGATTTGTTTTTCAGAAAATCATTTTTTTCTCCGGTGTCCCTTTTCAATAAATGAGTTTTTTTACTCGCCTCAAGATTTATAGTCACACCTTCGTTACCATCTGTATTATCCTTTTCCATCTTAAAAAAACTGATAATTTGTTTGAGTTCATCAGCTTGATTAGCTAACTCTTCGGTACTTGAAGCTATCTCTTCTGAAGATGCAGCATTTTGTTGGGTTACTGTGTTAAGTTCCTGTATGGAAGAACTGATCTGATCAATACCTATACCTTGTTCTTTACTTGCTGCAGTTATTTCCTGTATTAGTTTAGCTGTTTCATTGATTTCAGGAACAACCTCTTCAAATTGCGATGCTGCAGAAGTAGCAATATCTACTCCAAGAGCAGAAAGTGTGTTTATTTCTCCTGCTGCCTCACTACTTCTCTCTGCCAGCTTCCGAACTTCAGTTGCCACAACTGCAAATCCACGTCCATACTCACCAGCGCGTGCAGCTTCAACTGCGGCATTAAGAGCCAATATATTTGTTTGACGGGCAATATCCCCAATGATGGCAATTTTACCGGTAATATCATTCATTGACTGAGTAGTATTTTTAACCGACATATTACTCTGACTAATATTATCTGAAGCCACGGCGGTAATATTATTGGCTTCTATGGCATTGGCTGTATTTTGTTGGATTCCTGCTACAATTTGTTCTATGGTTGATGATATTTCCTCAGTTGAGGCAGCTTGTTCGTTTGCTCCTTCTGACATTTGCTGTGTAGAAGAGCTAATCTGAACTCCTGCTACTGCAATATTATTTGCCGCATTTATTATTGACCCCACTATGTTTTTTAATTTTTCCGACATATATTTAACATCCTTCATTACACCTACATAATCCTTATTCTGATTAAATTCAATAGATGCAAGGTCGCCGTTTGCTATTTTATTGGCTATATCTGCAACTTCGGCGGGTTCTCCTCCTAAATGTTTCAGAATACTCCGTGTAATAATAATGGCAATAAAAACTGTTAAAATAATAGCTGCGAGTATAAGTAGTATTACTTCAATAGTACTCTTCCTATGAATTTTATGCGAAAAAGCAACATTGTTATTATTTATTATTGATATCTTTTCCTCCAGAGAAAATAATTTTTGTATCACGTCAATACCAGCCTTATCAATAAGATCATCCAAACTACCAATAACAGGCTTTAATGTAAGGTTTTGATTTTCTAATATTTCATATGTTATGGTATAAACACGATCCAGAGCAGGAACAATTTTTTCATAATAATCATCTTCAATTTTATCACAATCCTTTATTATTTCGTTTCTTAATAAGGAATATTCGTGTGTCCACACACTATCTGATAAATTTTTCTTTAAAGAATGTATATTTTCTATAAACTGCTTTTGACTTATTGAATATTCTGTATACATATTTTTCAACTGCGCTGTATCTTCTGCTGCAATTATTTCCATTACTAATTGCATATTACTACGCATATAATACTTAGCCTCCATGATGTCATCAGCCAGAGTATAGCTTTTTTGTACCTCATCGTTTGCAAAATCCAGTTGCTTTAAAATCTGAAATTCTCTAATTCCCATAATTAGTATAATTACGGTAGTTACAGAAAAACCAATCAATAATTTTGTGGATACTTTTAATTGTTTCATACTATATAGTTTGTTTATTGTTGTCGTTTTATAAGACTTCAAAATGTAATCTTAAATCGCAATATTATTATATCATTAGTTTCTGCATGATTTGAATAGTTAAATTAATCTGGCGAAAATACAACCAATATCGTAATATATTTAAGTATTGAGGTACTACAAATCTTGTACATTGTAATTTTAAAATGACTTAAAAAAGAATACTTGAAATTAATTGTCAAAAGAAATTCAGGCCGAAATGGAGTAAACACAGAATTTTAGTACATAAACCTCTCAATGCTTTCTGTAATGCAATACACACATTACTCAACACAAAACCCTGGAAGATATGATAATTATTGAATTAGTCAGCCTTTCGTATCAGCAGGAAAACTCCATTTTTTTCCCCGAAATAATCGGGTCAGGCTGTTACTCTTGCTCTCAAAATGATCATTTACGGCAGTAGACTCAAATTTTTCAAGCTTCGAAAGCCTCAAAAATGAAGCTTTCTTATCTACCACTTGAGTTTTCGTGCTAGTACTATTTTGTACCTGTCCATAAAGCCGGGAGTTTGGATTATAAAGCTTAAATACCAGGTGTGTGAAAAATTCAAACCCCGGTATACCAGCGCATATTAGAATCTGGATTTTAAGCAACAACGCAGTAGCTGGACTTTATAGACGAACTCAATTTAAAGAATTGATGTCATCAATATGATTTTAAAATTTATTTGAAGCCACATATACAATAAGTCAATGACATTTTAACTTTTCAGATTATACTAATAATTATAGAGCTAATGTTTCTCATGTCTCTTAAATTACATAATTCAATCCTTATAAAAGCATTGAAAAAGATTCACATCTAATAATCTGTTAGTTAGACCTTCCTTTCAACCTCGAATTATGCGGATCAGACGAATTATAAAACCACATTATGGTTTATAGACTTTTTGAAGAAAAGCCATTAGCATATATTGTAAAACAGCAGTTTATAAATTACTTACAAAGTAAGCTACATAAAGCTTTCATGCACATGAGAAATATTAGTTATATAATAACCTGAGTTCGACATAAAATTTTGGATTCTGACCGCCTATAAATTGTGAGATTCAACTGAAAATTATGAAAGAATAGCGGGCTATTTTGAATAATTTTCAGGAAGAAGATCGCTGTTTAGTTCCTGATTATTGCTGCGTTCAGCATAATCAAAGTAAACTTTGCTTCTACATTCACTTATCGCAATAATTATAAGCGGAAACTCTCATG
>JBNKRV010000210.1:0-7757 GCA_050296935.1 Marinilabiliaceae bacterium
CAAATAGTCCAAGTGGGTTAATGTTTTTCATCATTGATAAATTTATAGTGTAAAAATACCATTTTTACAGCGTAAACAATCATCAAGTTATTAACAAACAACACATTATATCAACAAATAGTTTCTAGAGATACCCTTAATGTGAGAAATGACTCCTTACATTTTGTTTTTAAAAGTTTAGGCAAGGAGATACCTATAAATAGTAAAATATCGGCTTATGATAAAAATGGAAACATATTATTTCAAGAGAATCACAAATTGCCTTGTATTATTCCTGTAAACTATCTGGCATCTTCCTATTTTGTAGAATCTGAAGAATGTATAGAGTATTTTGCAATGGATAGATTCATGCCTGAAATTTCCTTTGAAACAAGCAGAACAAACAATAATGTTGATATTGAAGTAATTAATCCATCAGGTATCGGGTTTAACTATTTTGTTTATAAAAGAAACCGGGAGATTGTTAAAGGGTATACTCAAAAACTGGATACTTCAATAAGGATGGGTAATACAAAAGGGTGTTTTATATCCTTAAATTATCAATGGGGAGGTGAACCATACGAAAAATCAATTGAGATTCCATTGTATAAAAAGCAATTAAATGTTAATATTTCACAGCCTCAGGTGATTTATCCCGGACAAAAAACTGATATTAAGGTTAATGTTACTAATTATAAAAATAAACCAGTAGAAGGAGTTGATTTAACTGTATTTGGATTAACCAAGCAGTTTTCTTACACTCCTCCAACTTTAAATTATTATGGTAAAGATTATAAATCCAGAACGATGTTTAACAACTATATAATGGAGGGTGATAAGAATTTTGGTAAATCATCTCAGCTTAAACTAAATTATCAAAAATGGAGACCCATCATGTGTCTGGATACCATAACTTATTATCAATTTACAAGACCAGAAAAAGGGATTCACCAGGAATATATTACAGGTAAAGATAGTATTACGCAGTTTGCTCCTTATGTATTTGAAAATGGAGAATTCAAACAAGTACATTTTATATATGTTGACTACAAGCTGGTTTATTCCTCCATTAGCACCACAAATAACCCATATAGTTTTCAATGTAACGACGGATATCATAAAATTTGATTGAGAACTTCTTGTAATGATATTACAGTTGATTCGGTTTATTTCAGAAAGGGGTATAAAAACCTGTTTTCTATTAATCCGACAAATACAAATCAGCAGATTTCGTCTTCCAATATTTCTTCATCATTATCATACAATGAAAAGAAATTGTTGAATAATAAATTTGCAAAATTTAATACCTCAAAATATTATGGATTAGTTTATTTAAAGCAAGATAGTAGTATTCATATTATCAGTGGAAATATATCCTCAAATAGAAATTATTACTCACGATTTGGTTCGTCAGTAATTGCAGGTCCGTTTAATAACAACGATTTAGAGTATGTATCAAAAAATTACTTTACTACCGGGTTTGAGTTTGAGCCTTCCTATGAATATTTTATAGATGCACACAAAATAAAAATGAAAACACATGATAATTTCTGGGGTGATATATCCTTTAGCAATAATTCAAAAATTCCCTCTTACAATGATATGGTGCTTACCATAAAAGATATAAATCATATTGGAGAAGAGATGGAGTATAGAAAAACACAGCAATATGTCCAGTATAATAATCCATATATAACCCAAAAGGGAAATGGATGTATAGGTATTCAATATGAAAAATCAGAGCATTTAAAAGATCATCATATTTTTATCAAAAATATTTTGGTGTTTAAAGACGATAATCCTTTGTTTATGCGGATTTATCCTGCCGATACCAGGAAAATACAGGATTTAACCCCCGGAAGCTATCGTTTATTTATTTCCATGAATGATGGATCTTACTATCAAATGAAAGATATTTCAGCTAAAGCTAACGGAATTAATATATACCAATGTCATGAACCGGATTCTTTATTAAAAGATACTACTTCAGATAAAATTGCAATGCTGATTGCTGAAAAATGGACATCAAGTGATTATTTTGAATCTAAACCTTCTCAAAAATGGGAGTCGGAAATTGAAATCAGAAATACCTTTCATAAGGCACAACAAGACTACTCTGTATCCAGAACAATCCATGGTAACATTGTTGATGAATCAGGAGAAGCGATTCCAGGCGCAACTGTAGTATTAAAAGGTACATCAATCGGAACTATTACCGATTTGGAAGGTAACTATCAATTGGATGTCCCCGAGGGTTCTTGGGAATTGGAAGTGTCTTTTATTGGTTACGAAAGTGTTATAATACCGTTAAGTTATTCTGATGAGATTAATGCATCATTAACTGCCAGTAAACTAGCACTTGATGAAGTAGTTGTAATAGGATATGGTGTTCAAAATAAAAGTTGTGTTACAGGAAGTGTAACTAGTGTTAATTCAGCTCTATCAGGTAGAGTTGCAGGCGTACAATTAGTTCAAAGTAGGTCTGGATCTCCAAATTCTATAACGATAAGAGGAATAAAGTCAAATGATAACAAAGTTAAACCATTAATTATTGTGGATGGAGTGCCGGTTGTGGATGATTATAGTGATATAGATCCGTCATTAATAGACAATCTGGAGGTATTGAAAGCAGATGTTGCTACTTCTATTTATGGAAGTAGTGCAGCAAATGGTGCTATTCTAATTACAACCAGGGAAGGAAAGGGGATACCTGGTTTGACACAACGTAACGATATTCAAGTTCCGTTTCAGTTGGCTAGTAAAAGCAGTATCAGAAGTAATTTTTCGGATATGGCCTATTGGCAACCTAACCTGGTTACCAATAGCAACGGAGAAGCAACATTTAACACTACATTTCCCGATGATATAACCAGTTGGAGAACCTTTGCATTGGCAATGGGGCCACATAAAACAACAGGTCAGGTTCAGGCTGAGGTCAAATCTTTTAAACCATTATCGGCACAGTTAATGGTTCCGCGTTTTTTAACTCAAGGAGATTCTGTTATTCTAATAGGAAAATCATTGAATTATATAGATGATTCAATAATGGTGGAAACATCATACCAAATTGATAGTATTCAGGCAGGAATCTGGACAAGGCAAATTGACAGAGTTAGAGTTGATTCTTTACCGCTTGTTGTAAATAATGTGGATAGTGTATCTATTACATATTCGTTAAAACGGGAAAACGGATATTTTGATGGTGAGAAACGTAATATACCAGTTGTTGCCAAAGGAGTAGAAGAGGTAGATGGGGAGTTTTTTACATTGAATACGGATACAACAATACAAATCACTATACCTGAAAAATGTAAAAGCGGTTTAGTGTATATCGAATCTAATCCGCTGAATATTTTCTTAAAGGAAAGTAGTCACTTACGTAGTTATAAACATTTATGTAACGAACAGGCTTCCTCAAAATTGATTGCTCTGTTGAATGAAGAAATGATATATAAATATCTTAAGAAGGAGTTTAAGTATAAAGATGATATCAATAAACTTATTACCAGGTTAGAAAATAGTACAAATGGCGAAGGTTTATGGGGCTGGTGGAAAGATCAGGAAACATACTGGTGGATTACACAACATGTGGTTGTAGCATTAGAAAAGGCCAGAAATGCAGGTTATAAGGTAACTATAAATCACGAACCTGTAATTTATTCATTGGTTAATAGTTATCAATCGGTTAAAAACAGCATTCAAAAATTACAGATTTTAAAAGTTCTTGAGACTTTAAATGCAAAGGTCGATTTTAAAACGATGATAGAAGAATTGAATGACTCAACATTCACCAGAACTGATTCCATTAAGCTGGGAATTCTTAAACTTAAATTAAATATCCCTTTCGATGTTACACCTTTTGTAAAAAACAGAAAGGAAACTTTATATGGTAGTTATTATTGGGGAGTTCAGGCAAAATCTCTTTTTTATGGTAGTATACATGAAACATTGTTAATGTATAAATTGCTGAAAATAAATGGAGGTTATGAGGAATGGCTGCCTGAAATCCGTAATTTCTTTTTTGAAAAGAGAAAAGAAACAGGTTGGAGGAATACTTATGAATCTGCATTAATAATGGATTGTCTTATTCCTGATGAATTGAAACTAAATGCAATCAATAAAAAAAACGAGTTATTTATCACTAAAGCTGATGAAAAAGTAAAAATTGAAGAGTTTCCATTCTCAATGGATATAAAATCAAACAAATCTATTACTGTCGAAAAAATGGGTAATCAGGTTGTATTTATGGGATGGAACAGTAGATCTTTTAATGAAAATCCGGTTGTTAAGGATGAGTTTTTTGGTTTGCAATCCCACTTTGAAAAAGAGAATGAAGTTATTGATTCATTGGTTGCGGGTGAGAGGGTAAATATGATAGTTGATATTACAGTTCAGAAAAAATCAGACTATCTGATGCTTGAAATACCTATCCCGTCCGTATGTTCTTATTACAATAAACCATCACATCAATACAATGAGGCGCACCGTGAATATTTTAAAGATAAAGTATATGTGTATTATAACTCTTTACATGAAGGAAAATATAGCATATCATTAGAACTAGTTCCCAGGTACAGTGGTAAAATAAATTTAAATCCGGCACGAATGGAACAGATGTACTTTCCTGTTTTCTATGGAAATAATGCAATAAAAACAGTTCCGGTTATTAGTTCAAAAGAAAAGTGAAAGCATACATTTTTTACTTACCAGGCACTTGAACTTTTAATTAGAGAAAGTATTGAGCTAATATCTTTATTACCGATTAAATTAATAAATGATTATAATTGTAGTCAACAGACTATTCATAAACTAAAATGATATACAAACTATGAAGAAAATTGATAAACTTTACGAAGTAATGGGCGAGTTGCTTTATGCTGTTGCGATGGCAGATGGAGTTATTCAACCGGAAGAAAAGGAAGCTTTAAAAAAATTATTAAACAATCACGTTTCAGGCACTGATATTCTCTGGTCATTTGAATACGAAGAATCGAGAAAAAGTAGTATTGAAGAAACATACAATAAGGTTATTAACTTTTGTCACAGTTATGGACCAGCTCCGCAATATGATGAGTTTATAAAAGCTATGAATGTAATTGCAGAAGCTTCCAATGGCATTGAGGATAAAGAATCAGCAATCATCAATTCCTTTTCCAAGGATCTTATGGAAAGGTTTCAGAGTGATATAGATAAATTGAGGGTTTTTGAAGATGATATGGAATAGTTATCTTCTATTGTTTAAATAGTAATGGCCAACGAAGTTTCTCCGTTGGCTTTTTTATAAATTAAAGGTAATTGACTTAACAAATAAAAATCGGATTCAATTTTCAAATGATTTGCTACTTTTGTTTTCACAAAAATAAAGTGCTTTATCAAGTATATGGAGCATAGGAATTTGTTAAGATTTAAAATATGGATGAAAATGTTGCTATAGTAGTACCATGTTACAATGAATTTAAACGGTTACCGAAAGAAGATTTCATCCGTTTTTTGAATGAGACTAGCCAGTGTAAAATCATATTTTCCGATGATGGTTCTACGGATCAGACAGTTCAGTTACTCAATGAAATAAAATCCGTTGCTCCCGAAAGAGTTTTTATCCATTCATTAAAACAAAATTCGGGCAAGGCTATGGCTGTGCGTAGTGGGGTGCTGTTTTGTTATGAGAATAATATTGAATTTGATAAAGTTGCATTTCTGGATTCTGATTTGGCAACATCTTTACAAGAGTGCATAAAGATTAGTCGAAGAATTAAAAAGAATGTTGTTTTTGCATTCGGTTCGAGAATTCAGAAAATAGACAACCGTATTGATCGTAAATTATATCGTCATTTAATCGGAAGGATTATTGCTACAGTCATCTCAATTATTTTAGATATGCAAGTGTATGATACCCAGTGTGGATGTAAAATATTCAAGCGTGAATTAGCACTTGAGATATTTAAAGAATCCTTTATTTCTAAATGGCTATTTGATGTAGAATTATTTTTTAGAATTAAGCATATCTTTAATGGAAATGAAATTAAAGAATTAGCACGGGAAATACCACTTAAATCCTGGATAGATAAAGATGAATCAAAAGTTAAATTTTCTTATTCACTAAAACTCTGGATCGATTTATATCGAATAAACAAAAAATACAATGACTAAATTTTCTGAAATGATAAGTAACCAAAGGTTTTTTAGAAACAGTTTGGTTGGAATTCTATTATTAAGATTATTGTTAAATGCATTTCTTCCGTTAATGGACAAAACAGAAGCCAGGTATGCGGAAATTGCCAGGTTAATGTATGAAACAAATAATTGGATAACCCCTCAGATTGATTACGGCGTTCCATTCTGGGCAAAACCACCACTTTCAACTTGGTTATCAGCATTAAGCATGAAATTATTTGGAGTAAATGAATTTGCGGTACGATTTCCTGCTTTTGTATTGAGCTTGTTGGTTGCGTTTTTAATTACAAAGGTTTTAAAAGAGAAACAGAAAAGTTTTTATTTATCTGCATTTGTAATTTTTACACTTCCTCAGTTTTTACTCCATGCCGGTGTAGTTTCAACGGATACAAGCTTGTTGTTTTGTGTGACATTAGTAATGGTGTCATTCTGGAAACAAATAAATTCACCAGGTATAAATATCTGGGGATATTTAATGTTTCTGGGTGTTGGATTGGGATTGTTAGCCAAAGGTCCTATTACAATTATACTTACAGCTCCGCCCATATTTGTGTGGGTTGTTGTAAATGGAGAGTATAAGAATCTGTTAACACGTATTCCCTGGTTATTAGGTATCACGTTAATGATAGTTACAGCTTTACCATGGTACTATCTGGCAGAACAGAATAGTAAAGGGTTTATCGATTATTTTATCGTTGGAGAACACTTTAAAAGGTTTTTTGATTCATCCTGGAAAGGGGATAAGTATGGTTTTCCAAAATCACAACCTTTAGGAATAGTCTGGCTTTTCTTATTTGGAATGGCATTACCCTGGTTTCAGGTTGTTGCTGGTAAATTATGGAAAGACAGAAAAGATGTATTTAAAAATAAATGGGTATTATTTTTAGTGTGTTGGTTGGTATGGACTCCTTTGTTCTTTACAGTATCTAAAAGCTTAATTCATACTTATGTGCTTCCGGTAATGCCTCCAGTTGCATTGTTAATAGTTCATTATTGGGATCAAATTAAAAGGAAAAAGGCGGATATTATTATAAGTCTTGTGTTACCCCTTATTGCGGTTATGGCTTTAGTTGCAGGTTTGATTAATAATAATTTTCAACGCTTCAGTAACACTGATAAATATATTATAGAATCACAAGGTGAGTTCAATGAACCTTTATACTATTTAGGTAAGAAAAGTTATTCAAGTCAATTTTATAGCAGAGGTAAAGTTAAAAGTATATCTCTGGAAGAGTACAAGAATAAAATAGCAACTAAAGAATCATTTCATATCATCATCCCAAATAAAACTATTAAACGAAATAAAGATGTAAATATTGAAATGCTAATTGAGGAAGATGCTGGATTTAAAAATAAAATGTACTCTTTTAATTAGGTGTATTTGATCTTAAATCGATAAATATTAACCTGAGTTCGATATAAAATTAATGGCTCAAATCACTTATAAATATAGAGTTTTAAGGAATGTTTGCGAAAGCATAGCGGGCTATGGTAAGCAAATATGACGCAGAAAATCGGTATTTATAAGTGAAATTCATAGCTTTTCATTAAATAATCGATTTACGGCTCTAAATTTTATCACCATAGCTCGTTATGTCTCAAAA
>JBNKRV010000211.1:0-75868 GCA_050296935.1 Marinilabiliaceae bacterium
ATTCATAGCTTTTCATTAAATAATCGATTTACGGCTCTAAATTTTATCACCATAGCTCGCTATGTCTCAAAAATTTATATTGTAAATCAATCATTTACTGAAATTTGAGCTCGCTAATTTTAATCGAACTCAGGTTAATACCAATTAAACCAATTAAATGCGTCGGTATAATCCGGAGATGAATTCATGCTACTCTAGGAACGGAGAGAACTGGAAGTAGCTTGAATTTTATTCGGTATTAATCCCGCAATATGATTATACCACGAGATTACTTCAGTGTGTAATCATATTGCGGAATTTTTTAAAATCAGGTATTTACAGGTAAATGTTTTAGGCCTGAAAATTGAATTTTTTCCGAAAGATTAATCTGCATTTCTTTCAATAAACCGGATAATTGTATTGGCAATATCCTTTCCTGTGGCAGATTCAATCCCCTCTAATCCGGGTGAGGAGTTAACCTCCATAATCTTTGGTCCGGAGTTCGATTGTAGCATATCCACACCGGCAATGCTTAACGATAAGGCTTTGGCTGCTTTTAATGCTGCATTTTCTTCCTCTTCCGTAAGCTCAATAATAGTAGCACTTCCTCCACGGTGCAGGTTCGAACGGAATTCACCTTCTTTGGCTTGCCTTTTCATGGCTCCGACAACCACACCATCCACAACAAAAGCCCTGATGTCAGCACCCTTAGCCTCTTTTATATATTCCTGAACAATTACCCTTGCTTTTAATCCTTGAAAGGCTTCAAGTACGGATTCTGAGGCACTTTTAGTCTCGGCTAAAACAACACCAACGCCTTGAGTTCCCTCCAGTAATTTGATCACACATGGAGCTCCACCTACCTGAGAAATTATATTTCCAACATCTTTTGAAAAGTTGGTGAAAGCCGTTTTGGGCAAGTGCAATCCAGCCCTTGATAATATCTGAAGACTTCTGAGCTTGTCTCTGGATCTCACCAATGCCTGTGATTCAGTGGTGGTAAATACTTTCTTCATCTCAAACTGACGTACAACAGCCGTACCGTAAAATGTAACCGATGCACCAATTCGAGGTATTACTGCATCAATATCAGTGATCTCCTTACCTTGATAAAAAATCTGCGGTTTTTTACGTTCAATAACAATGTCACATTTTGTATGATCCAGAACTATCATGTTGTGACCTCTTGCCTTTCCGGCTTCAACAAGTCTTCTGGTTGAATAAAGGTTGGGATTACGTGATAATATTGCAATGTTCATTATATATGTATTTTAAAAAAAAGCTTTGCGATTTAATCATTTTTTTAATAGGAATAGCTTTTGACGGGATATTTTTTATAAGATCAGTGTTTTTTATAAGATTGTCAAATTCTGGGTGTGCTATTGTATTTTGTCGAAACATCAACAATAAATTTATGATTTATAAATTTCCGCCCAATCAGCACTGGATATTTCATTTTTTTGCGATTCGTCAATGTTAAATCAATAGGGTAAGTTTTACCCATAAATTCGATGTTGGTGCAAACCTTATATCTGTCCTGTATAATTCCATTTGAGCTTTTCACCTTTTTTTTTGAGTAGGTATTAAAAGTAACTTCCTTTCCAGTATATGCCTTATGCGATGGATCCAGTAATTTGCATATTAACAGGTCGTCCTTCTCTATTACGCTATGACAATGAATACTTGAAGTAAAGGCACCTGTGTCTATTTTAACTTTAATGTTTCTGAGTTTTAGATCCGGGAAATTAGCTTTTTCCTTGTGTCCGATTATTATTTTCTCATCCTTCATATTGGTCTGTAATTTTTATTGTAACAAATTGATTCAGGAATTGATCATTGTACGGGATCAATTCTTTGCTTCAATAGGGAAGTTTTAAATCTTTAGTTTTTTAATCTTTGGACGACATCCCTGGAAATCATGAATGCTTTGATCCTTATTTCTGTCATCAGTAACTAAGGGTATGGTTTCATTTTACAGATACCGTCATCTAAGGCATCCTGCTTTTTTGCCCGGGTTTTTATAAAATCAGTTGTTTCTAGCATGAATAGTTTCTTTTTCGTTCGAAGAAATGGGATCAACATAGCTGCGCAGTTTTTCTATGAGCTTAAAGCTTGCATTAGCTGTCGCAAAGGCTTTGTGATCATGTGTTAATGGGTTTTCAGACCATAACTCTGGTTTCTCCAGTTTCTCCAAATCTATTGTCTCTTTTTCAGGATTTCTAAAATAATAAGCATTCGATTTTTCTTGAGACTCTGAAATTTTCAGGCGATAAAACATGGTGTTCCTTTCATAGAGCCGATATGCAGAATGCTCTTTGTCAGTTGAATGAATTTTAGTTGGAAACAATAGCATAATACCTGAAAGTGTAAAAAGTCCTGTTAAGATATAAAGTGTTGTTGCAATGAAGTAATCGTTTGTAAACCCGGGGATTATGAAGGTAATAGGAGTGGTAATAGCCAGGGCAATACTTTTTTTTAAAGTCGTTTTTTCATTTTCCTGATAGCAAACGAAAGAAAACCATCCCCCAAAAAGAAAAAAAGTAATAGCAGTAATATGAATTAAAATCCGTGACATATTAAGATTTTTTACTTCACCAAACATATGAAAATATTTGTGAATTATTCAGGCTGGAACAACTTCTTAAATTTCCTAATGTTTGATTCCCTTAATTTTTGCGGCTTTCGAAGCTCGGAAAATGTGAGTTTATAAGTATAAATGATCATTTTGAGAGCAGAAATAACAGCCTGCCCCGATTATTTCGGCGAAAAAATGGAGTTTTCTTGGTGACACTTTATAGCCGGACACTATATAGAATAGTTCTAAGGTGCATAAAAATATGGCTGTATAGTAGTGAGTTATGGCGGCGTTGAATGGGTTGAATCATAAAAACCACAAATAATAGAGTGCATTAGTATAAGAGTTTTGTAAAGTAGTTAAAGAATAATGTGTATTTTTCCAACTTCAAAATTTTATTTTAATCCAATCAAACTCTTAAAAATGAATTCATCAAACAAAACTTACCCGAATATTGCACAAAGTTGGGGTATTGTAGGTATTGCAATTCTTGCACAAATATTGTTTTCTCCTGTTTTTCTGTTATTAGAAAATGTAATAGGAATGCAAGGTGCAACATTAATTTATTATACACTTTCTGTTGGAGGAGCCTTTATTTTTGGTCACTTTATTCGCAAAAAGGAAACCGGCCTAAGTTCATATAATTTTGAGTTGGATTCATTGAAGTTAGTGGTTCTGATGGCAGTTTTTACTATAGCTATGGCTGTTGGTATTACTGATCCCATTGCAAGTTTAATTCCAATGCCGGATATTTTTAAGCAGATGTTTTTGGAGATGGCATCTCAAAATGGTGTTTTCGGATTTATAACCATTGTGATTGTTGCTCCGATTCTTGAAGAGTTAATTTTTCGAGGTCTGATTCTGGATGGCATGTTAAAAAGGTATTCTCCGGTTAAGTCTGTTTTGTATTCCAGTTTTCTTTTTGCATTTATTCATTTGAATCCGTGGCAGTTTATTGCTGCGTTTTTAATAGGGATTTTCTCTGGATGGATATACTATAAAACACGAAAGCTTTCACTTACAATCATTATACATTTTGTGAATAATTTTGTAGCATTTATGTCAAGTCAAATGGTAAGTCCGGAAGATCAATTGGATCAATCTTTAATTGATTTTTATGGCGGACTGGTAAATGCGATCATTATTATTTCCGGGTGTGTTTTATTGTGTCTGATTAGTTTATGGTTCATTTTTCAACATATTAATTCAAAAGAGGAGCGGGAAGTAGAAGCGGTTAATTCCTTTCAGTAATTTACGAATAGGGCCTTGTGGGGTTTTAATTTCAAATATCCCGAAGCATGAAATTGTAATCTGAGATTCCTGATATGATAAGAAAACAGGTGAAATTCTACTGAATTTGATTATTCTGTGATTTTTATTAAAAGTTTTTTATTTTGTAATCGTCTGTAGTGTTGGTGAATATGTAATTAAAAGATCGGATTGAGGATGTATGGATTAAAATATAGCTAGCACTGTTTGGATATTGGAATTAAAACGCATATATTTGCAATCGCAAAAAAGGAAACTTATTTAGTTAAAAATATATTGCGGGGTGGAGCAGTTGGTAGCTCGTTGGGCTCATAACCCAAAGGTCGTCAGTTCGAGTCTGGCCCCCGCTACTATAAAACCGATAAGAGCTAATCTTTCGGTTTTTTTATGAGACTAAGAGTGATTTTAAATCACAAAAGATATATTGCGGGATGGAGCAGTTGGTAGCTCGTTGGGCTCATAACCCAAAGGTCGTCAGTTCGAGTCTGGCTCCCGCTACTATAAGAAGCCGATAGATTTTTTCTATCGGCTTTTTTTTATGGCAAATATTTGTTTTGGGTAGAATTTATATTTACAATCTAAAGTTATGTTTTCAATAACAAAAAGGTGAAAACTCCCATGTTTTTAGAATTACTCTAAGTAGTGTTCGTCTATAAAGTCCAACTACTACGTTGTTGCTCAAAATCCAAATCCTCATATACACAAGTATACTGCGGTTTGAATTTTTCACACGCCTTGTATTTAAACTTTATAATCCAAACATCCGACTTTATGGACGGGCACTAAGTAGACAATTCAATTTGCATTTTGAGTAACTGTTATTGACTAATTATGTGTTTATGTTTCATTTATGCAGAAAATAAAACAAGTAATTAGGATATGCTTAATCAGTTTTAGTAGCTTGTTTGCGCCAATTGGATATGGCAAAAAAATGAACTAATAGATTGATTTTAAAGATTATAAATTCTATTCAATTAATCAAATATTTTTATTTAAGCATGGTTAATTAAAGAAAATTAAATAACTTACCTTCGTTATGATGGATTAAATTTAAACCAGATATGAAAATCTACAGTCTATATATCTCAAATGAAACATCACTCAAAAATTTATTTATGGAAGAATCCTGTTTTATTTATTAAGGATAAATTTAAAACAGGTTTTAATCAGAAAGGATTATATGCAATTTCTTCGCTACCTTCTATACCCTTAATAATTGGACTGATTGCTGACTTTAAGAACATATGGAATATTTCTGATAATATTACGACATTAACTTTATTATGGTTCTTATTTTTCTATGGCTTAATAAATACGGCAATGGTTTTTGTTATTCAAAGATCTAGTATTAGATTAAGAAAAGAAAAGAAATCTTTTCGAATTCTTCATAAGATTATTTGCGAGGGTATTAGGCAATATGTTACAGATAAAGAATCTTCACAAACATTAAGTAAGGATAGAATAGCCGAGCGTATAGAAAAAATTTTAGCCGAATTCAATAAGCAGTTTATGGAAGTTTACCATAGGCCAAACATAACAATGACATTAAAATATCTTGTTAATGATCAACTTTTCCCCATAAGGGTTGGGGATGATAAAGACAATCGTCTATACTGCCCTGAACAAAAAGACGATTCGTTTGTTTATCAGTCACTTAATCAGACGGGAAACAAACTTCGCTATTTATACGTAAAGAATATAAATAAAACTGATAAATTCGAAAATGAAGTAATTTTAAATCTTGTAGATATAAAGGCAAGAGCAAGGGATAATTACCAAACATTTATAGCACTTCCTATTAGGAGCGGGACAGTGAATGATGTCGTTGAGAATAGTGGTGTAAAAGTTAAACATGATTTAGGTATTTTAGGTATAGACATGAAGGAAGCGTATGGTTTTGGCAATTTTGAAAGTCATGAACTAGATATACTTGGTTGTCTAACAGATTTATTAGCATTGCCAACAAGCGATATTATTAAGATTTCAAAAGATCAGACCAATTAATTAAATACTATATTATGAATAAAACTTCTTTAGAATCAAGGTTAGATAGGATTCCTCAGAGAATCAAAGATATTTTAAGCACTTACTTCGCAGATGAAAAAAATTTTCAGGTGCTGAGTGATGCTGTCTTAAAGAGTTCTATGGTAATAGAATTGGGTAATTATCAGTTGATGATTGAAGATCGAGAAGAGTTAGAAAGAATTAAAGTATTACTTACCAATGTAAGCTGTGAATTTGCGTAAGTATTGAAATCACAAAAATAAATGGAATTGTTCAACTTATGGACAATTCGGATCACCTAGTAAATTTGGGTTAACTAAAAAGAGTTATGTTAGATTTGCAAAAAAAACTAACAAACAAATATGTACTCTCAAGATATCAATGCCCAATTACTAGAACTTATTCTACCTGCAGGGATTTTAGAACACTTTACAATTACAGACTTCCATCAGGAAGCCAGTGGTCAGAATTTATATACCAAGAAACTTACGATCCATTTAGAGGAGAAGAAAGTTGTACCTGAGGAATATATGTCGATTATACATTTAAAGCAAGTGGATTTATGCCTGCCAGGTTAATTAATGGGTAATCCATTTATATTTCAATACAGCCTCCGGTATGGAGGTGTGTAGGCAACCCTGTGGTAGAGGCCAGGTGCTGTGTTGCTTTTTAAATGTAATCCGTTTTATCTTTGTTTTCAATCATGAATTCACAAAAAAAATCTCCACTATCAGTTTGTCCCTCATTAATCAGACTCATACCACAACTTTCTGATAGTTTAATCGAGGCAATATTTTGTTTAAACATACGTGCAGTTAATTTCTCTAGTTTTAATTTTTGAAATCCATAATCAATCAATGAATTACAAATCTCAGAGCCATATCCCTTTCTCCAGAATCTATTATCTAGAATGTATCCTAACTCCAGATGTTTTAAATTTTGAAATGAATTAAACAATCCAGCTTCTCCAATTATAGAATCAGTGTTTTTGGTCAGAACTGTGAATATTCCAAATCCGTTATTGTAATCCTGATTTATTTTATCGTATTTCTCTTTGAGTTTTTCTTTAGTCCATTTAAAATCTGAATTTGGGATGTAAATCATATTTTTTGAGTCGTTTAAAATCTTGAGTAAAGAGTTTAAATCATCACTTTTAACTTCTCTAATCCAAAGTCTTTGGGTTTCAATTATAATATTCATTTTTTAATCCGGGAATTAAATTTAAATCTCCATTTTTATCTTTCTATTTGTAAAATGCAGGGGGGTGATGCCTCATGGTGTTCAGTGTATGATTTCGGAGAGCGTTCCTGTTGACCGTTACGCTTTATTTTAATAAATAAGCAGTAGTACACTCACACCTGACGTTCTTGAAAAAGTTTAAAAATACAAATTATCTTCAGTAAATCTGGATTGTGGGTATTTTTTATCCTTAGGGTGTAAGCCTCAAGTGGGCGGTCTGGCTGCTGCAGGATCGAACCGTTAACAAGTGATACCTTTTTGCCTCAGCAAAATCGTAGTGGTTGACGGTGACGATAGTAGTCAAGGTTTTTTTGAGCGATGATATACCAGAAGAACCGCTGTATGCGAGGCTTGTATGTACGGAGGTGTGATAGGTGTATTAGTGGGTAAGCTCACTGGCCATCTGCTCGATTACAGCACGTTTTTCTTTTTGTCAATCAGTCTTTTTGAAGCTATCACCCAATGCTCCACGTACTTTTCAGGATTATCAACAACCTCCTGTAAATCATCAATTGATTTATGCTCGTGTTTTTTCATAAAACTAATAATCCGTTGTTCATCATTTTCCTTCTTTTCTTCTTCTGTCAATTCTTGCATATTGCCATACAGTATATTAATGATTTTTTTATTAACCGATAAGAACAATAAAAGGATTATTAAAATAATGAGATTAAATCCGAAAGAGTCAATTCCCCAAATGGTAATTGAAAATCCAAAATCAATATGCGAAAATTTAATAAGATTTAAAGTCCCAAGAACTAATAATACTCCTAAAATATAATTACTTAGTTGAACTGATTTTAAGCGAATAGCAAAAGAAGCCAACACACAAACCAATCCAATGTAAAATTTATTGTCTACTACATAATTGGTCAATAAGCTCAATATTAGTGAAAATATTGAGGAAGAAATCAGTAAGGTGTAAATTGAAAGTTCTATAGTCTTTTTCATTAAAGATTCTTTTTAATTTTCATGTTTAGTTCAACAAAACCTCCTCTAATAAAGCGTATGAAAACAACGCTTTATTAGAGCTTAGTGTTGCCAGTAGTTTTTAATTCAATTTGTATGGAATTCTATTTTTCACTTCTCTGATAATTGGATTTGTAATCAACATTGGCGTCGTAAAATACATTCCTTGATTCCAATGATTAAATTGCCATATCAAATCTCCTGATTTCCCATCATAAATTTGATTTATAATTTTGACTTCAGAAGTAGGTTCCGTTGAATAAGAACCTGTTGTCAAGGCCATTATATAATCTTTTGCTAATTCTCCTGCTTGGCTACTTGTAGATGCAGTCCTTACGCAATAAATAAATACTGCGTCGGCGTTCAAATCGCGTGCAATTTTGGGTATTTGGTCAATTGAGAATTTCTTGTCACCATCTTCAATCCGTTTTGCGAAATACTGGTCAATAATCTTTAAGTCTATAATTTCGATACCTAATGATTCCTCTTTTAATTTTTCAACTAATTTTTCCCTAAACGCTAATCCGAAAAATTGATCAACAGGGTATTTATCCATATGTGGTTGTTGGTTATTCAATTCTGTCTTCAAGTCAAAATTAATTGGCAATACCGCCAATGTTTTATGCTCTTGCGTTAAAGTTTTATATTTCTCTGGATAATAAACTTTAGTACAGCTGATTAACATAAATATTATCAATCCTAAAATCTGAAATTTAAAGTTCTTGGTTTTCATTAGCAATGTGTCTGTTTTTAAATTACTGGCAACGTTACAGCTTTGGTCTGAGCCGCCACTTTCTAAATACAACTCCAAAATCAGACTCTGTATCCAAACGAGCTGCGGCATTAGCTATCAGCTGCTGTGTGAGCCCTGCATGAGTAGCAGTACACTCACACCTGACGTTCTTGAAAAAGTTTAAAAATACAAATTATCTTCAGTAAATCTGGATTGTGGGTATTTTTTATCCGTAGGGTGTAAGCCTCACGTGGGCGGTCTGGCTGCTGCAGGATCGAACCACCAGCAACAGTGAAGTTTTTTTTGAGGGATAGTATACCGGATGAACCGCCGTATATGCTTGATGTGAAAGCTCAGGTAGAGCTTTTATCGAAAAGAATAAGCGTAGCTACCTGTATGTAGGTACAATGAGAGGCTTTCAGATAGGCACTTATCCAGTTGGTTGGCTACTTGAATGTACGCTGGTATTTATTTTATTACTACAAAATCTCTAAAATTAGTTCTGTCAATCACTTCTTCTTTTGCATTATAAGTATTCACAAATGTCTTTGGTAGTTTAACTTTCTTTTTGGAATTCCATTTAAATTCGTATCCAATTAGTTGACCATTTATTTCTTCAACAAGATCAACTTCTTGCTGTTGCTGAGTGCGCCAAAAATACATTTTCGCATAACTGTTTTTGTAATTATTCTGTTTTACTCTTTCTGTGATTAGAAAATTTTCCCACAAAGCTCCTGTATCCTGCCGAAGATCTAAACTGTTAAAATTCCCAAGAATCATATTCCTTACACCATTATCATAAAAGTATATTTTCCTGTTCTTTTTTATTTCATTTCTTAGATTCTTACTATAAGCATTAAGCCTATAAACAACAAAACCTTTCTCCAGGATATCAATATAATTTGATACCGTGTTTTTATCGACTCCAACAATTTGAGATAATTCGTTGTAATTTACTTCACTTCCGATCTGTAATGCCAATGCTTGAACTAATTTCTCTAGTACTTCTGGCTTTCGTATATTTGAATATGCTAGAATATCCCGATATAAATAACTGTTTACAAGTTGTTTTAATATTTCCTTTTCCTCTCCTGGGCTATTAAGAATATCTGGATAAAAACCATACAATAATCTGTTTTCGACTTGTTGTTCAGCCACTAGATATCCATGTGTATCTTCATACTCTTCCCAACTAATAGGGTGTAATTCATACTCCCACTTCTGACCTGTTAATGGCTCATTTAATTCTTGAGATAAACTAAATGAAGAAGATCCACTCACAAATAATTGAATATCTTTAAATTGATCTGTAATTATTTTTAGAGTTAAACCTATTCCTGATATTCTTTGGGCTTCATCTATAAATACAGTTTTGTATTTACCTAATATTGATCTTATTTGCTCTGTATTCGGATTGTTGAGTAAGCTTCGAACCGTAGGATCATCAGCATCAAGAAATAAATGCTTTTTATCTGAGACTATCTGATTTATTAAAGTTGTTTTTCCAACTTGTCTTGGGCCAATTAATAGAATAGCCTTTCCCTTTCCGGTCTTATTATCAATTACTCTTCTTAATGTCCGTGAATACATATCTCTAATTTTAATTCAAATATATGCAATAAGTATTGTATTCACCAATTACTATATTATTATGTGAATTAATTTATCGTTTGGATTTTTTGCTTGTGTACAATGGTAAGTAGTGCCTGTTCATTAAGTCTGGTGTCTGGACTTTATAGACGAACACAAAGTAGACACTTGCGGGCTTCAGACTTGTCAAATCATTACCGAATTGAAGCGGACTGCAAACTTTGAGTTTGCAAGACCTTTCTTAAAGTGTTGAAAAGAGCTGTTGTAGTATTCCGGATGAACCGCCATGTATGCTTGGTGTGAAAGCTCTGATAGAGCTTTTAACGAAAAGAACAAGCGTAGCTACCTGTACATGCGTTGGAGATAGAGGTTCTCTGATAGGTCAGCCTGTCGGCTGCCTATGATTAGCGGTTTGTTGTTAATTTATTTCTAGTCATTATTACATTATCAATATACTCTCCGAATTTTGTTTTTATAAATCCCTTCTGCCTACCAGTTTCTTCAAATCCCATGTTTGAATATATCTGTAATCCTTTTTTATTGTTGCTGAAAGCTTGTAGCCAAAGAATTTCAATATCTGGATTTTGGTCAACCCAATCAATAATAACTTTAAACATTGCTGTCCCGATTCCTTGTCCTTGCCATTCCTCATGAATTCCCATCCCTATGTAGCCAGTATGTTTCAGCATTTGTCGACCATTAATCATTAAGTCAATATTTCCGACAATAGTACCTTCATGTTCTGCAATTAATAACAAATCATTTTTTCCATCTATAAATTTTCTAATCCATTCTTCGTGATTTTTAGCAAGTTCATTAAACTCTGCTTCAGTTAAAGGAATCAGTTTGCTTTTCAGATATGATTTAACACATTTTTGCAATTCTACCGAATCAGAAATCTTACCTTCTCTTATTAAAATCCGGTTTCCCTGTTTATCAATTATTTCTTGTGGTTCTATTTTCATTTCAATTCTATTAACTAGGAGTTGATACAGATTCCATAAATATCACGTGGTACTTGATTAATTCAAATCCAGACTTTTTATATAATCCATGAGCATCATCAGTTGCTAATTCCCAGCGTTGAAGGTTTTGTAGTTCAGCATGATTCATTATTGATTTCATAAGTTTTACTCCCAAACCTTGTTTTCTGTACTCTTTCAAGATAAAAACATCTAAAATTCATGCAAAGACTGCGGAATCAGATACAACGCGGGCAAATCCAATTTGCTGTGAATCCATATAAACGCCAAAACAAAGTGAATTGTCAACAGATTTTCGAATCGTCTCAAGACTTCGACCTTTTGCCCAATAGGAGTCATTATTTAAGAAATCAAGAATCAACTTGACATCAGGCTTTTCTTTATCAGTCGATATATAAATTTCGTTATTCATTAATTTATGTTTGCAATGTCGTATTTTTCAATAACCGCTAACCTGACGTTCTTGAAAAAGTTTAAAAATACAAATTATCTTCAGTAAATCTGGATTGTGGGTATTTTTTTATCCGTAGGGTGTAAGCCTCAAGTGGGTAGTCTGGCTGCTGCAGGATTGAACCGTTAACAAGAGATACCTTCTGCCCCGGCAAAATCGTAGTGGTTGACGGTGACGATAGTAGTGAAGTTTTTTTTAACGATGATATGCAAGGTGAACTTCAGGTATGATGAGTGAGAAGTACACCTTTAGTCTTTTAGCCTATCGGATGCCTACTCCGGTTATGTGTGGTTGTGCATTACTAAACTATTACAATCTCATGCGATCAATTTTCCTTAAAATCAGTGATGAATATTTGCGTACTCAATCCTCCATAATAACCATCAGGATAATAACCTGTGCAAATAATCTTTGTAGGATAATAATAACTCTCATGGTATTCGACCTCTATTTTAGCTCCAGTCATATGGCTGTCAGAAGAATTAATTTGCTCATTACAACTCTCTACGGTACTATTTATATAATTAAATACGTCGTCTATTGTTTCATAGTGTACAAGATCTTTAACCGAATCGTCTGAGTCATTGGACTGGATATAAATTGTATCTAACTCGCCATTTTTAACGATGGTTATTAATCCAGGTTGTCCGCCATTGTAACTTGCCGATTGCTCTTGAGTAAAAGAATAATCTAACATTCCTCTATTCTCCCATAATTCACGATTAGTATGATATGAATCTTGATTAAAAAGCAGTCCAATAGAATCATCCGTATCACTGCATGAAACAATAACGAATGACAGTAATAATAAAAAGATATATTTCATAGTATAGTATTTAAAGTTTGCTGTTAGATGTATTTTTATTTTAATTGGTTGCGCAAATCTGTTTTTGAGATGAATCATTTTGAAATAAGTAATCAGGAGAATCTAACTGTTACAATAAATACTCTATTTGATTCTTTCTACCCAATGAGCATTGTTGTTTATCAGTAAAGTAAGCGGTACGGGGAAAATACACTTTAATTCAGGCAGTAGTTGTGTGCAATGATGTATTGTTTCAAAATGCTGGAATGATAGAAAGTCCTGAAGGTTTTGTTAGATATGAGCACCATCCACGTAAACCCATTTCCCATCTTCTTTTTCAAAAAATGATTTCTCGTGAATATGGTTTAATTTTCCATCCTCAATAAAAATGGCTTTGAATTCCACATATCCTGTTTGATCATTTTCCATTCCTTTTTCTGTGGACGAAATAGAAAGATTGACCCATGTAACGGATTGACTCCATTCTTTTATTTCTCTTTTTTCATTAACAGGTCTGGTGCTGGAATGATGACTTTTCATCAGGTAATCAATATTGGCTAAAGTAAATGCAGTATATCGTGATCGCATTAATTCTTCTGCAGTAGCAGCATCTTTTTTATTCTCAATGATTGGTTCGCAACATTGAGAAAAATCTTTATTTGATCCGCAAGGGCATTTTTTCATGATGGTAATTTTTAGAGTGCAGGTTGCAAAATTATACTCTTCTCACAATAAATTATGGACTAAGGAAGAAAATATTTGAAGATTATTAAATTTCACTGGAAGTGAAATTTGCTAGCCTTGGTTTTTAACTAGTGTTCGCCTATAAAGTCCAGCTACTTCGTTGTTGCTCATAATACAAATCCTCATATACCCTGGTATACTGCGGTTTGTGTTTTTCACACGCCTTGTGTTTTAACTTTATAGCCCCAACGTCCCACTTTATAGACAGTCACTAATAGTCAACATTGATATTCGGTTTTAAGGTAATTGTTGATTTTATAGTATACAGAATTAGCTTCCATTGATCAACTTATGTTTCTTATGAACTATATACCTAACTGGTTTTATTTTTTAACTTTGCAACAGTTAAAATCTGGAATATAAATTATCTCATGGATACTGCCAAAGACAAAAAGAATTTCTTACAAAGAATACGTAACAAATATCGTTTAGCCATATTTAATGAACAAACCTACGAAGAAGTATGGCAAATGCGGTTATCACGATTAAATGTATTTACTGTGGTGGGTACATCAGCTATTGTACTGATTGTTCTTGTGATTTTGCTCATTGCCTATACCGGACTTAAAGAATATATACCGGGGTATCCAGATGGTAATCAGCGTATCCTGATGGTTCGGAATGTAAATCGCGTTGATTCCTTAATACAGGAAATAAATAAGCGCGACGAGTTTTTTAAATCCATTAAAGCCGTTGTTCAGGGCGAAGTTCCTGCTTATGAAGATGTGGAAGAGGATAATAATCAGAATCAGAAAAATATCGAACCTGTATCTTTTGAGAAGAGTAAAGATGATATAGAGTTTAGAGAACAAGTAGAGCAGGAGGAAAAATATAATCTTTCTGTTTTTAACGATAATTCAAATATCCCCGAATTAAACCAGGTTTATTTTTTTACGCCATTAAAAGGTATTGTGGTAAAGCGGTTTATTGAAAGTGAAAATCATTTTGGCGTTGATATCGTATCAAAGCCGGGCGAAACAGTTTCTTCAATTCTTAGCGGAACTGTTATTTTTTCGGGCTGGACTGTAGAAACAGGTTATGTGATAATGATTCAGCATGATAATGATTTAGTTTCTTGTTATAAGCATAATTCTAAGTTACTTAAAAAATCAGGGAGTAAAATTAAAGCAGGAGAAGCTATAGCTAATGTTGGAAATTCAGGTGAATTAACAACCGGACCGCATCTACATTTTGAATTATGGTATAAGGGTGAAGCAATGAATCCCGAAGAGTATATTTTATTTGAATAAAAACAGATATCCACAACAATATGAAGAAACGGGTAGCAGTGCTGGGCTCAACAGGCTCAATAGGAACACAAACCCTTGATGTAATATCAAAAAATCCAGATAAATTTGAAGTAGAAGTATTGACGGCAAATAATCGTTTAGGAAGATTAGTTGAACAATGTCGTACTTTCGTTCCAAATGTGGTTGTAATAGCTAATAAAGAAAAGTACCCTCAGCTAAAGGAGGCGCTGAAAGATTTACCTATTAAAGTATATGCAGGTAGCGAAGCCATTGCACAGGTGGTGGAGATGTCAACAGTAGATGTTGTATTGACGGCGATGGTTGGGTTTTCAGGATTATTGCCCACATTAAACGCCATTAAAGCTAAAAAACCTATAGCATTAGCGAACAAAGAAACTCTTGTAGTAGCCGGTGATATTATCACGGAGATGGCAGCCGTTAATAAGGTGCCCATATTACCCGTTGACTCTGAACATTCTGCTATATTTCAATGTTTAGTTGGGGAGTTTCACAATCCTATAGAAAAGATATACTTAACGGCCTCAGGTGGTCCATTCAGAGGGGAAAACAAGGAATTCCTGAAAAATGTTAAACCGGAACAGGCTCTGAATCATCCAAACTGGGAGATGGGGAATAAAATTACAATTGATTCAGCCAGTATGATGAATAAGGGTTTGGAGGTGATTGAAGCGAAGTGGTTATTTGGATTGAAACCAGAGCAAATTGATGTAATTGTACACCCACAGAGTATTGTGCATAGTATTGTTCAGTTTACTGATGGCTCCATGAAAGCTCAAATGGGTTTGCCTGATATGAGATTGCCGATTCAATATGCCTTAACATATCCGGAAAGAATTCAAAGTGATTTTCAAAGGTTTAACTTTATGCAGTATCCAAATCTATCTTTTGAACAACCGGATCTGGATTCATTTAAGAATCTGGCACTGGCATTTGAGGCTCTGAAAAAAGGGGGGAATGCTCCTTGTATCATAAATGCTGCTAATGAAGTTGTTGTGGAGGCTTTTCTGGAACAGAAAGTAGGATTTTTACAAATGTCTGATATTATTGAAAATACCTTGAGCAAAGCAACGTTTATAAATAAACCATCTTTTGATGATTATTTTGATTCGGATAAAGAAGCCAGACAAATAGCAAAAACAATGATTGCTCATTAGAATAAAAAAAGAATATATTTGTAGCTTAATTTTTTTGAAATAGAATAAATGGAATTTTTAATAAAAGCAGGACAGTTAATTTTAAGTCTTTCAATATTAGTGATATTACATGAGTTTGGACATTTCTTTTTTGCCAAACTATTTAAAACAAGGGTAGAGAAATTCTATCTCTTTTTTGACCCTTGGTTTTCATTATTGAAATTTAAAAAAGGGGATACTGAATATGGAGTAGGTTGGTTGCCCTTGGGGGGATATGTGAAAATATCCGGAATGATTGATGAATCAATGGATAAGGAGGCTATGAAAGAAGAGCCAAAACCATTCGAATTCAGATCTAAGAAAGCATACCAGCGATTACTGATTATGATTGGTGGTGTTTTGGTGAATTTTCTGTTGGCCTTTTTCTTGTTTTGGATGATTCTGTTCAAATGGGGTGAGGGATATATAGATGTTAAAGATGCTAAATTCGGGTTGGCTTATCATCCGCTGGCGCATGAAATTGGATTGCAAGATGGTGATGTTGTTACCAGCGTGGATACTTTTAAGGTAACTAATGCTTCAGATATTGCTTCTCATATATTGTTAGAGAGTGCAACAGAGCTTACTGTTAAAAGAGGAGATTCAACTTTTGTACTTCCTATTCCTGAGAATTTTAAAGATTCATTCCTGCAAAAAGAGGTGAAAAGTTTTGCCGTTGTTCGTATGCCTTTTGTTGTAGATTCGGTTTTACCGAAAAGCAATGCAGATAAAGCAGGTTTACTGTCGGGGGATAGTTTGGTTTCGATTGAAGGTAAGCCAGCGCCTTATTACAGGGTTGCAACCGAACTTTTAAGCGAAAATGCTGATAAAAGTATTACTTTAACTGTGTTTAGAAATGGAACTCTGGAAAATGTTCAATGTGATGTTTCTAAAAAAGGTAAAATAGGAGTTTATCCCAAAGCCGATTATTTTAACGTAACAAAGGTAACCTATGGCTTTTGGGAGGCATTACCTGCAGGTATCTCAAAAGGTGTAAATACCTTGGTTGGGTATATAAAACAATTTAAACTGGTATTTTCAAAAGAAGGAGTGAAACAATTGGGTGGTTTTGGAGCTATTGGAAATTTATTTCCTCCACATTGGGATTGGGCTTCATTCTGGTCGTTAACGGCATTCTTATCTATTGTATTAGCATTTATGAATATTCTACCTATACCGGCACTGGATGGAGGCCATGTTCTGTTTTTGCTTTATGAAATTGTCTCAGGAAGAAAACCAAGTGAAAAGTTCCTTGAGTATGCTCAGATTGTTGGTATGGTATTGCTATTTAGCTTGTTAATTTTCGCCAACGGTAATGATTTATATAGGTTGTTATTTAAATAAATGGGTAATTATTAGTAAATTTGTAAGAAATTAACGGATATTTTATGATGATTAATTCAATTTACTTTTGTGGTTTTCTGGGAGGTTATGAATGGATATTGATAATTTTAGCCATTATCTTACTTTTTGGAGGGAAAAAAATTCCTGAATTAATGAAGGGCTTAGGTCAGGGCATGAAAGAATTTAAAAACGCACGAAATGAGTCCGCTGATGATTCAAAAAAAGATGATAAAAAGGAATAAGTGTTATTCAATATAATTAAAAGGCTGTGCAATTTTGCACAGCCTTTTTTCGTTTATTTAAGTTGATTGTGCTTCGTTTTTTTGGTAACTTTTCATAAGGAAAAATCATTTTTGTGGCGATTATGGATAAACCAACCATCTGATTTAAATTGCTTTATCGAACTGAGGTTAATAGGTAGGTTATTGTTGATTTTATTTGATGATCCATCTGACCTGAAAAATAAAAATAGAATGCTCACATGTACAGAGCAAATACTTGGGCATACACGAGCATGATTGAAATTAGCATGGGTTATTTAGGTTTTACTAAAATATAAGCACATGAAAAATATACTGGTAGCAATCGATTTTAGAGAAGGAACAGATAAAATATTGCAATTTGCAAAGGAATTTGCGCAGCAATACATGGCTAGTGTCTGGATTATACATGTTTCTGCACCAGAACCGGATTTTGTGGGTTACAGTGTAGGACCTCAGTATATCAAGGATTTAAGAGGGGTGGAGCTAAAGGAAGAACATAAGGTGTTAAAGAAATATGCTGAAGAATTAAATGACAAAGGCATAAAAACCGAAAGTATAATGCTTAATGGAGGAACTATTGAAATGTTAGTGGCAGAGGTTGAGAAATTACATGTTGATATGGTAATTATTGGCCACCGGAAACACGGATTCTTCCACAAAGCGTTTTTCGGTCATACAGATATTGCGCTCGTTGGGCATGTTAATGTTCCAACATTTCTTGTGCCGGTTCCTTAACGGAAAGTTTGATTTATTATAGATTACATTAGTTGATATTGTTATTGATTGCTTTTGTTCCACTTACTTCTCCATTTTTGTAAATGGTTATTGATATTAATTTGCCATCGTCGTTATAATTAAACTTTTCACCATCGATTAATTCACCATTAACAAAGTACCCTTTTGTTTCTACTTTGCCTGTCATGCTAATAATGGTATGATTTCCTGTGCCATGAAATTTTTCTCTGTTGACCGTCCCAGACTTGGTGGATGATTTATCTTTTGCCGCAATAATTTGCTGTTGATCTCTGGTGGCATTCAGTTTACCTGAAGCGTAAACTTTTTCCTGAATGAGGACTCCGTCTTCACTATATACTTTTAAAACGCCTTCTGTTTTGCCGTTTATCCAAATTCCTGCATACTTATTTTCTCCATTTTTATGGAAATATTTTTGTTCTCCTTCTCTTTTGCCTTTTTCGTTATATTCCCAATCATACGAAAGCTGTCCGGATTCGTAGTAATATTTGTAATCACCTACCCAATGATCAACCTGCCAGTTCCCTGATTCCCTAATATTTCCATTCGGATAATAGAAGATTGCTTTACCTTTTGGCACACCGTTTTCATAGTTGATTTCTGATTTTTTCTCACCATTATTATAATAGATAATCCATATTCCTTGTTTTAAGCCATTTTTATCAGTTTGATTTATAGTGTCGTTCTGATTTATTTGCGTTAAAGCATTACAATTTGCTTCAGATCTGGTCCAGAAGCAAATAAAGATAAATAAGATTATAATTTTGAATGTGAAGGACATGAATTTGTTATTTCAATTTTTTCAGGTTGTTTTCTAATTGTTTTATACCCAAAAAATTAAATAAAGTTCTAATTCGGGGTGAAAAATATGGAAGGATATTTATTAACTTCAATTATCGAATTATTGTTGGATTTATATATTGATTAATTCTTGGGCTAACAATAAAAGGACTACTAATGTATATTGACTTAAAAGTGTTACTTTGCAATAAAATAATTTCGATCTCATGGGAGGTAAAAAGAAGAAGAGTAAAACAAGAACCAGAGGGCTGAAAAAACACCAGATTGTTGGTTTAATACAAGGGGTGTTTTCAAATAATCCTAAAAGAACATATAACTACAAGCAGATTTCAGAGTTGCTTGAATTAAAAAAAATTTCGCTCAGACAAACTGTTGTTGAGATTTTATATGAATTGCTTGAGAGCGGGTTTTTAACAGAGGTTGCGAAAGGAAAATTTAAGCTGCTTTCCAGAGGAGCCTTTGTTGAAGGAGTAGTTGATGCCACCAGTTCAGGTGCGGCATACATAGTTCCGAAGGATGGAGTGGGAGATGATATATTTGTTAGCCAGCAAAACCTGAAGAATGCCTTGAATGGCGATTTGGTTAAGGTGCAGGTTTTTGCCAAAAAAAGAAGGCGTTCGTTGGAGGGTGAAGTGGTGGAAGTTATTGAAAGAAAGCGTGATACTTTTGTGGGTAGGATTGAAATGTCTCAGAATTTTGCTTTTCTGGTAACGGATAAAAAAACAATGTTCAAAGACCTGTTTATTCCGCTTGAAAAGTTAAATGGGGCAAAAGGTGGACAACTCGCTGTGGGTAAGATAACTGATTGGAAGGATTATACTAAAAATCCTTTTGGAGAGATCATTGATGTACTTGGAGATGTTGGGGAAAATAATGCTGAAATCCATGCGATTCTGGCTGAATTTAATTTGCCCTATGAATATCCTCAAAAAGTAATAGAAGCAGCAGAAAAAATCGATGAGGTTATCAGTTCTGAAGAAATAAAAGCCCGTCGTGATTTTAGAAAAATAACCACATTTACTATTGACCCCAAAGATGCCAAGGACTTTGATGATGCATTGTCTATTCAGCAATTATCCAATGGAAACTGGGAAGTTGGTGTGCATATTGCCGATGTAACCCACTATGTAAAACCCAATTCAGTTATTGATAAGGAGGGTTTTGAAAGAGCCACATCGGTTTATTTAGTAGATCGTGTTGTACCCATGCTACCAGAACGGTTAAGTAATGGAATTTGTTCCTTACGCCCTAATGAAGAAAAGTTATGCTTTTCGGTGGTTTTTGAATTGGATGAAGAGGCTAATTTACTGGATACCTGGTATGGAAAAACGGTAATATATAGTGATAAGAGATTTACTTATGAAGAAGCTCAGGATATTATAGAAACAGGAGAAGGTGATTTTAAGGACGAAGTGTTGACTTTAAATAAACTGGCCAAAGGTTTAAGGAAAAATAGATTTGAGAATGGAGCCATTTCATTTGAGCGAATTGAGGTGAAATTTGACATTGATGAAAAAGGGAAACCATTAAGTGTATTTTTTAAAGAATCCAAAGAAGCTCATAAACTCATAGAAGAGTTTATGCTTTTGGCCAATAAACGGGTTGCCGAGTATATTGGGAAGAAAGAGATATCCAAGGGAAGAGGAACAAATCCAAAAACATTCGTATACCGTGTGCATGATAATCCGGATCCCGAAAAATTTGAAAATTTTGCACGTTTTGTGCGTCGTTTCGGTTATGAGGCAATGCCCGTTGGAGAAGAAAAAATTAGTAGTTCAATAAACCGGCTCCTTACGCAGGTGGAAGGTAAGAAGGAACAAAATATCATTGAAACTCTGGCCATACGAACCATGGCCAAAGCGTCCTATTCAACGCACAATGTAGGTCATTATGGTTTAGCTTTTAAACATTATTCTCATTTTACTTCACCCATCAGGCGATATCCGGATATGATGGTTCATCGTTTATTGGAATCCTATATGGATGGCGGACGTTCGGCTAATGAAAGTAAAACTGAAGATCAGTGTAAGCACTGCTCCAAAATGGAATTGGTTGCTTCAGAGGCAGAAAGAGCTTCCATTAAATTTAAGCAGGTTGAGTTTATGAAAGAACATGTAGGAAAGGAATTTTCAGGTGTTATTTCAGGAGTTACAGAATGGGGTTTTTATGTTGAACTGGATGAAAATAAGTGTGAAGGGATGGTTTCCATTCGTAATCTGGAGGATGACTATTATAGGTTTGACGATGAAAACTATTGTATTGTTGGTAGAAAGTATCAAAAAAAGTATCAGTTGGGAGATCAGGTTACCATATTGGTGGCCAGTGCTAACCTAATCAAAAAACAACTTGATTTTGAATTAGTAAGTGAATAATGCAAATCTTTTTCCGAATACTCAGAGGCGATGCCCTTAAGTGTTCGGAAAGATGTATCGGGTGTAGTTGCGGTCCATCATAACAATCTCTTCCTGTTCAAAAGAAGATTTCATGGATAGTAACGAACTTGGAGCTTTTTTTTTGGAAAGCCTATAAACCACAACGTGGTTTTACAATTCGTCTAAATCGCATAATTCATGGTTAAAAAAGAAAATCTGACTTGCTGATTATCAGATATGAATTTTTTGCCGTATTTTTTATAAACTTTAATAATTTAACAAAACCTTGATGCCCAATTATCTGCTCTGGACATGCCGGTTTTAAATGACTGAACTTTATAATCTTTTGAGATATGGAAAGCATCAGTGGTACTATATCCGGAATTTTATGTTTAAGGTAGGTTAATAGGTATAATTAATAAAAGAGCAGGGGGTAATTAGCGCTTAACTTTGGCATTTTTTATTAGTTAAATTGAAGGTGACTAATAGAAATAAATCGTTAGTTTTTGGGCATGTTGAATAATAGACAATATAATTCATTGTCTGTAAAAGTGTTGTAATTATTTGATTATAGTGTTGTTTTAATCGACTTTTATTTATCTTGCTAGTAATATGAATTACTTTTTGTTGCCATATTATTTTTATATACCCCAACAATTAGCTAATTTTGTGAATCAAGTAAGATATTAATTTTCAAAAACTTATGATAAGCGAAAATCTTAATTACAACGAAACAGTACGCGTATCAATTTTAGATGCAGCAAGAGTTCTTTTTGCCAAATTTGGCTATAAGAAAACAACTATGGAGGATATTGCACAGGAGCTACATAAGGGAAAGAGTTCTTTGTATTATTATTTTAAAAATAAAGAAGAAATATTTCAGGCAGTTATCGACTGGGAGCAAGGCGTTTTGTTGTCTAAACTTCATGATATTGTTGAATCTGATTTAAATCCCAAAGATAAACTCAATGAATATGTGCTGATTCGAATGAAAACCATTAGTGAGCTTGAAAATTATTTTAAAGCATTAACTGATGAAAGATTTGGCGGACTTGAGTTTGTTAAAAAGGTAAAAGAGAGTAGTGAGAAGGAAGAGGTAGATATGATTCAAAAGATTCTTCAGGCAGGAATTGAAGATGAATCATTTCAAATAAAAAATACATACATGGGAGCTATGGCAATTGCTCTTTCTTTAAAAGGTGTTGAAATACCTATGTTTTCAGCTACCAATAAGTATGAAGATATGGTTGAACAAGTTCAAAATGTAATGAATATTTTATTTTTCGGCTTAATAAAAAGGTAAAATGTCATTGTAATTGAAAAATTTAGGCCGTACTTTACGGCCTTTGTTATTTAAAACGAATTATTATGCCCATTAAAATTCCAGATAAACTTCCTGCCAAAAGTGTTCTTGAAGGTGAGAACGTTTTTATAATGGATGAGAGTAGAGCGATGCATCAGGATATTAGACCATTAAGGATTGTTGTGTTTAATTTAATGCCACTGAAAATCACTACTGAAGCACAAATAATGCGAGTGCTTTCTAATACACCACTTCAGGTTGAAGTGGATTTGTTAATGACAAGATCACATGCACCATCCAATACACCCAAGGAGCACTTGCTGAACTTTTATAAGACTTTTGAACAAGTCAGAAAGAATAAATACGATGGTATGATTATTACCGGTGCACCAGTTGAACATCTGGAGTTTGATGAAGTAACATACTGGGACGAATTGAAAGATATTATGGAGTGGAGCCGGCGGAATGTCACCAGCACACTTCATATTTGCTGGGGTGCGCAGGCTGGATTATATTATCATTATGGTATTCCAAAGCATCCATTGGCTGAAAAGTTATTTGGTGTATTTGAGCATGAAGTAAAGGATTCAAAGGAACCTCTGATGAGAGGGTTTGATGATGTTTTTTATGCCCCTCATTCCAGATTTACAGGAGTAAGACAAAAGGATATTAATAAAGTTCAGGGACTTAAGGTCTTAGCTGATTCAAAGGATGCCGGCATACATATTGTAATCTCTCCGGATAAGCGATTGATTTTTATTACCGGACATGCTGAGTATGATCCGTTTACCCTAAAAGAAGAGTATTATCGTGATCTGGAAAAAGGAGATAATATAACAATACCTAAAAATTATTTTCCTGATGATGATACTTCAAAGGAACCTGTTGTCCGGTGGAGAAGTCACGCTAGTCTGTTGTTTACTAATTGGTTGAATTACTACGTGTATCAGGAAACTCCTTATGATTTTGTTGAGTTACATTAATGAATTTTGTTACCATAATAGTAAGGATTTTAAAAAAGTAGTATAATATTAATTGAAATTGTAATTTGTTCTTTTAATGACTTTTCCCCATGAAAAAAAATGGAAAATTATTTTAATTTTGAAAGGCATTAATTATTAAAATAAATACAAATGAATATTCCTGAGAATTTAAAGTATACAAAAGATCACGAGTGGGTTTTAGTCGAAGGCGATAAAGCTACTGTAGGTATTACAGATTTTGCCCAAGGAGAATTGGGTGATATTGTTTTTGTTGAAATTGAAACCGAAGGAGAGAATCTTGAAAAAGAAGAAGTATTTGGTACAATTGAGGCAGTGAAAACGGTGTCTGATTTATATATGCCGGTTTCGGGTAAGGTTTTAGAGGTTAATCCTGAACTTGAAAGAAATCCTGAGCTGGTAAATAAAGAGCCTTATAAAGGAGGTTGGATGGTGAAAATTCAAGCTGATAATGCTGCAGATTTTGATCAGTTACTAACTGCAAATCAGTATCAGGAGTTAATAGGATAGCATTTAAAAAAAATATCAAAATAAAAAGCCTGAAGAGATTCTCTTCAGGCTTTTTGTTTTGATATTAACCTGATTTCGACATGAAACATTGTTCTATCGAATACCTTATAAATAAATATTTATGAGGAAAATGCTAAAAATTTTAATCGAACAAAGGTTGTTAATTCTTCAGCGCTTTTAAGATGTTTTTTACCGACATTCTGTTTTTATAATTTTCATCAAAGAAGGCATTTTTGATTTTGCCATCCTTACCTATAATATAAGTCGCCGGCACAGGAAGTGCATTGTCGTTATTTCCGCTTGCTTCATTTATGTCAATTCCCCAACCTTTATATAATGCATTTTTTGCCTTCGAAAGAAGGAAAGTCACATGGTATAAATCCATAATCTGATGGTTTTTATCGTAAATAATAGGGAAGTTGGCTTGTGTCTTTTCAATTGTTTTCTTTATCTCCTCAGGTTTTTCAGGTGTTATGGCAATTACTGTAGCTCCTAAATCATATATTAATTGAATAGAATCTTGTAGTTCGCTCATTTGTTTATTGCAATAGGGACACCATTGACCTCTGTAAAACAGTAAAACGACTGGCTTTCCCTTTAAGGTTTCTTCTAAGTTAAACGGATTATTTTTGAAAGTAATAGCTGAGAAATGAGGTGCTTTTGTTCCAATCTCCAATTGTTGTTGAGTAAAACTACTCTGATAGACAAAAATTATTGCCATCAATAAAAGTAAATATTTCATGTTATAAATCTTTTGTTTGTTAATTGGACGAATCTTTTGAAAATACTGACAGAATAAAATAAAAAAAGGCAGATAAAATTTATCTGCCTTTAACCGTGATACTATGGTGTGGTTTATCTATTTTTTTGAGAAGCCATATTCAGTCAGATGATCCCAGTATCTGGGGTATGATTTTGACACAACAGCAGGATCTTCAATTATCAGGTCACCAATTATTGAGGCTGCAGGAGCAAAGGCCATAGCCATTCTGTGATCTTTGTATGTCTTAATGCCTGGAACCTCATCTTTTTCGCAAGTTTCTCCATCCCAGATTAAATTATCAATTTGGTTTGATTGTAAAACAAAGCCCATTTTTCTTAATTCATCAATAAGGGCATTTATCCTGTCAGTTTCTTTGATTTTTAATGTCTGAAGTCCAGTGAAATTAAATGGGATACCTAGGCAACAACAGGTAACAGCGAATGTTTGTGCCAGGTCAGGTTGTTCAATAAAATTGTAGTTAAATTGCTTCACCACATCACCGGTGTGTTTTAGAGTTAGTCCTTTATTGGAAAACCTGGAATTAACTCCAAGTTGTTGGAATAGTTCTGCAACCTTCGAATCACCTTGTTCACTATATCTTTTTACACCTTTTAAAATAAGCTCGCTTCCTTTGTTCAAAGCCGCTATTTCAAACCAGTATGATGCAGCACTCCAATCTGCCTCAACAGTAAATTCAGTGGCATTGTAATTTCCTTCCGGTACTGAAATAACGTTTCCTTTCCATTCACTTTTAATTCCGAATGTTTCCATCATCTTAAGAGTTAGTGAGATGTAGGGTCTTGAAATTATTTCTCCCGTTAAAGTAAGATTAAGCCCGTTTTTCATGGTTGGTCCTATCATCAGTAATGCTGATATATACTGACTGCTAACATCTCCGGCAAGTTCCAGGTCACCACCTTCAAGCGCACTTCCAAAAATCTTTAATGGAGGGTATCCTTCTTTTTCAACGTATTCTATTTTTGCACCAAGTTTATTTAAGGCTTCCACCAATATTTTTATCGGACGCTGTTTCATTCTTTCAGAACCTGTAATGGTCCATTCGCCAACTATTTTCGATAAAAATGCAGTTAGAAAGCGCATAGTGGTACCAGCAGCACCTACGTCAAAAGTATTGCCTTCTGATTGTAAGGCTTTTATTAAAAGCTGAGTATCATCACTATCAGATAAGTTTTTAATTGGTAATGCGCTGTATGCTAGTGCATTTAAAATAAGAGCCCTGTTACTAATACTCTTGGATGTGGGTAAAGCAACTGTATATGAGTTTGTTATTGATGGAGCAGAAATTAAATATTGCATATTGAGATTAAAGGTTTTTGTAATAAGTTAAGGCTTCAATGATTTCCTCTTTGGAACAAGTTTGGTTTATCTGAATCTGTCCGATATTTTCGAGAAGGGTAAAGTTGATTTTATTCTTTTCATTTTTCTTATCATGAGTCATCAAATAGAATAAGTCATCAAAATCATCATCATCGAAATCAAATTTACCGTAAATGGATTCTATTAATTGCGTAATCTCCTTTAGTTTTGCCATTGGAAATCCACATTTTTTATTGCCCAGATATAATTCAGGAATAATACCGTATGCTACGGCATATCCATGCAATATCGGGCGGTTGGTTTTCATGGCATAGCTTTCAAAAGCATGGCCTATCGTATGTCCGAAATTGAGGGATTTACGAACATTTTGTTCTGTTGGATCTGCCTTAACAAAATGCTCTTTGATATGAATGGAGTTAATTACCAGATCTTTTAAGGCTTCGAAGTCCGGGTTTTGTATGTCAAATGCTTTAAGAGTATTCCAATCCTTATCAGAATATATGAGTGCATGTTTAATCATCTCTGCAAAACCGGAAGCTATATTTTCCTGATCCTGAGTTTTAATGAATTCATTATCAACCAGAACGGCAGTGGCATGTTTAAATGCACCAATTTCATTTTTAAAGTTATGAAAGTTTATTCCTGTTTTTCCGCCAACACTTGCGTCCACCTGACTTAATAGCGTTGTGGGAATGTTTATGAAATTTATTCCTCGTTTAAAAGTCGCTGCAGCAAAACCACCCAGGTCACAGGGCATTCCACCTGCAAGGTTAATTAATGTAGATTTTCTATCGGCTCCATGGGTGCTTAGAAATTCCCAAACCTTTGAAATGGCTTTGATGTTTTTATTCTGATCGCCTTGTTCAATGACTATGATGTTGTCTTCATCTATATCCGCCATCCCTTTTAGCCTGGGGTAGCAGTATTGGTATGAACCGGAATCCACAAGCAGAAAAACTTTGCCATTGTTGTACTTTTGAATTAGCTCAGAAAGGTCTTTCTTTAAATCTTCTGCTCCATAAACCCTTGATTCACTCTCTTCAATTATGTGCATTAACTTATTTTTTGTAGAAAAATTTTGCGTCAAAAATAAATAAAAAAGGAGTTTGTAGCACTAATTAGTTAGCAAAATATGGGCTTTTATTTTGATATATTTATATCTTCATTAAAAATGCTTCAAATTGTAACTTATTATCAACTTTGTGCTTTGTTGCAATTGTAGTTTTTTTACTTTTATAGGAACAAAAAATAGTGAGTTGTATTTATATTGAAATGTAACGATAAGGTTTATTTTTCAGTTTGAAAAAAGAACATACAGAAATATATCATTAATGAATAATAAGAAAACAGCAGGAAGAATTCAACTTTTGTTTACACTTGGTATTATATTACTTTCATGTTTATTGATTTGTAGTATAACCATAGAAGCTCTTGAGATTAGTGTTATTCAGTGGGGGAGTGGGATTTTAGCAATATTATTACTGATTTTTTTTATTGCCGGAGGGTATTATTATATAGAATTATCAGCAGAGAAAGAGTTTATTGAAATAAAATTTTACAATATTTTCCCCTTTGCAAGAGAATTTAAAATGTATCGAATTCCTGTTTCTTCATTTATTAAGTATGAAATCAAGGGAAGTCGTTTCTATAAACAGAAACTGATAATGTATCAAATGTCATCAAGTCAATTGGCAAAATATCCACCAGTTTATATTGCTGCGTTTTCAAATAATGACTTAAGAAATCTGGAATCTTTTTTTGCAAAACTCAAAAGCTAAGGCATGATTTGTGCCTTTGAAAGGATCATATAAATACCATAATAATTATATGAGTTTGGATGTTTTTATGATATTGACGATTTGATGTGCATTTGAAAGGCTGCTTACATTTTTAATTTATCCTTTTTTGGTAGAGGTTAATTACGTTGGTTTAAAATCTCTTTTGTTACCTGTATAGAGTCACGTGATATGGAATACACCCTGAAGAATCCTCTGGCTCCATTACTTATATTGGTTGGAACATTGGCCGGAGGTCCGCTGAATAGTGGTATTTTTAATCCGGTTTCCTCATGAACCGCTGAAATAAAGTCGTAATAATCTTCATTGATGGTTTGCATTTCTAATGTTACCCAGTCTCCCTCTTTTAGTTCATAATCTGTTTTTTTGCCTTCCCCATCTTCCTCCACAATACTTTGAACCGATTTGCCGTTAATATCGTTTCCATTAAAATAGTCATCATTAAAAACTTCAATATCAGATATTTTAGAGGATACTAATGCGTTGTTTAAGTATACCAAAAATGCATAAGAATCTCCTGGCTCTTCGTTGTCTTTTGAGAATAACTTAACCAGCCACTGTTTTTGCCCTTGAGTCAAACTCCAGGAAAGGTCAACGGCGTCAACCCGTGTTGCAGGTTTTAAAATATTTGAAGCCTGGTGATTTTCTTCAATGCCATCATTATTTATATCTATACCCGTAATTTCGATGGTATATTTTCGACCATAAAATGCTTTAAAACCGGCCGGAATTATATACCAGCCTTCATGTAAAGAGGATTCATGGAGGGTAATGGTGTTGTATCCATCCGAAAACAGAATATGAGCCCCAGATACTGCAGGGTTTTGTTCGTTGGAGAAATAATCTGCAGTAACAGATAATTTCACCCAATGATCAATAGGTTGGTCAGTAAATACAGCATCAACAATTAATTCTTTTTTACCTGTTTTAAGGTTAAGATCAATTTCTTCAGTGCAGGATATTGTGAATACAACGGATATATATATAATACTTTTCACTAGGGTGTTCATCATCTAAAATTTAAAGTTATAAGTGACGGAAGGAATAATTTGGAATAAAAAGGTTTTTTGAGCAGTTGATTTATAGGGGTCACCTTCATCTTGTTCAAAATAAATTGACCATGCATTTTTGCGTGCATATAAATTATAAATTGCAAAATTCCATTCTCCCTGCCATTTTCTGTTGGTTTTATTTTTTGTTTTGATGGTATATGAAAGATCCATCCGGTGATAGTCAGGTAATTTTTCTTCATTCCTTTTGGAGTATCTGGGAATAATATCACCACCTATAAACATACGACCATTGGGAGCTGTAAATGGAGCGCCACTGAAATATACCCAGTTCATACTAATTTGACTTCTGGCTGATATTTTATGGTTTACTACTATTGAAATATCATGATCATGATTATAAGGAGATAAGTATTTTTCACCATTGTTAACGCCATCTATTTTTCTGTAAGATTTACTCCATGTATATCCAATCCAACCACTAAATCGTTCCTTGTTAATCTTTAAAAGAAACTCAGCTCCATAAGCCCATGAATTTCCGGTTCGTATTTCTCCCTCCATCTTATCATTTAATAGTAGTTTAGGATGATCTTTAAAATCAATTGAATTCTTCATGTCCTTATAAAAGAATTCGACTGACGCTTCAATCGTATTATTTGATAGATTTTTAAAGTATCCCATTGAATACTGATCACTAATTTGTGGTTTTATATTGGGAGATGACATAAACCAAACATCTAAAGGAGTTGTTGATGTGGAATTAGTGGCCAGATGAATATACTGTCGCGTTTTTGAATAACTTGCTTTTAGAGAAGAAGTTTTACCTACTACATATGATGCACTGATTCTCGGTTCTATTCCCCAATAGGAATTAAAAAATTCCCCTGATTGATAGTTGTTTTTCTTTGTAGCCTCGTAATTGTTATCAAACTCATAACTGACTCCTTTACCAATATTCTGAATGCCGGATAAACGGATTCCATATTTAAGGTTTAATCGAGGGTGAAGGTTTTGTTCGTTTGATATGTATATGGCATGCTCAAGCCCGTAATTATCCGGAATCTTAACGTAATTAAATAGTGTATTATCCCCTGAAGGATTGGCTGTGCCTGGATTTATAGAATGGTAAATGGTTTGGAATCCGAAACCGATGGTATTTTCAGGATTTACATAATAATTATAATCCAGCTTTAAACCGAAATCATTCAGTTTGCTTTTCCAGACAAAACCAGAAGCTTCTTCATTACTACCTAGTTTATAATCGTATTTACTTCTGATTAATGATAGGTTCGAAAAGAGTTTGTTATTATAAACATGATTCCATCTGAACGTATAGGTTTGATTTCCATATTCAATTTCCGATATTACCTCTTTAAATACATCTCTTCCCATATAGGAGCTAAAATAGACTCTGTTGTTATTATTAATAACGTGCTTGATCTTTGCATTCAGGTCGTAGAAATGGACTTTGTTATCGTGTATGCTTTCGTCAGAAAAAAGTGGTAAAAATAAATCTGCATAGGTGCGTCGACCACTTAGAATAAAAGAGGTTTTTTCTTTTATAATAGGCCCCTCCAGTGTTAAACGTGATGAGATTAATCCAATGCCGCCTTTGCCTTCTAATTTTTTATTGTTGCCATCATTCATTCTGATGTCGACGAGTGATGATAATCTACCACCTGAACTTGCCGGGATGTCTCCTTTATATAACTTAACATCTTTAACGGCGTCGTTATTAAATACGGAAAAGAATCCTAATAAATGACCTGCGTTGTAAACAATAGCTTCGTCCAGCAGAATCAGGTTTTGATCCGGATTTCCTCCTCGAACGTTAAATCCGCTTGATCCTTCGCTGGTGGCCTGAACTCCTGGCATTAATTGCAGAACCTTTATAACATCCACTTCACCCATTAATGCAGGAACAGTACTAATATCTTTGCTTTGTAGCTTTTGGACACTCATTTGTGGGTCACGCACATTGGCATCCATTCTTTTTGAACTGATAACCACTTCTTCAATATTTTCTGTTTCTGCCTTCAGGTCAATATCTAAACGGGTATCCTTTGTAATTTCTAATTTTCTGTTTATGGTTTCATATCCTAAATAAACATATTGAATTTCGTACGTGCCCGGGGGTACACCGTAAGAATAGAATCCATAAAGGTTTGTAATGGTTCCTGTTTTGAGTTCTTTAAAATATACAGTTGCTCCAATTAACAATTCCCCGGTACCTCCATCTTTTACATATCCGCTTAAAACCACAAGGTTTTTATCAGAATTAATTATTGCGGATGTTATCTGATGTGAAATAAAGATAAGAAAAGTGAGTGTTAGTAGTTTGAATTTATTCATTTCCCTGATGGATCATTATGGTTATTCTGAGTAAAGGACATTCGATTGTCTGATAAGTTGCATCGTAGATACACATAGAAATTGTAAATATAATGAAACTGTACGTACTTAAGTTTCTTATAATAATCGTTAAAGTTAGGGATTGTATTCCTTATATCATCCTAAAATATTAAGAAGAGTGTTTTTTTATAGTTCGAGTGTAAGTTTTGAAAATAAATTGTCATTAACAGGATGAAGATGGGAATCTCTGAAAATAAAAAAAACCTGTCCCTTTTATAAGGACAGGTAAGTTTAGGGGTCAGGTTATGAAACGGGAATTTAACACCAGAATAAAAACAATAAACTCAAGTCAGGATCAGGTGTTTTGATTTAGTTTAGAAAATATGTTTGGTTTATTTGTTGATACAAAGAAAGTAACTGCTGGCATATTTGAAGAAAATATGGCGTGACAAAAGTGTGACAAAAGGTAATGGTGTGATATGTAGTGTATTAAGAAATGATGTTTTTCGTTGTGTTTTTTTGTAGGGATCTGGAAAAATGCCATTATTAGCAGTTACTGCAGGGATGAGATGCTTTATTGCTGATGCAATAGGTTGTATTTTGTACCTCTATTAGCAATGACTCTTCGTTTTTTTTCTGTCTTTCCGTACTCAATGTATCATTAAAACTTCAAGATTATTTTCGAATTTATTACCCGGAATTCATAGAGAGGTCATGCTGTTTTTTTAAAATTACATGACCTTTTTACCATTTATTGTAAATGAATTTATAAGAGAATCTTTATTTTTTTACCAATTTATTTGAACTCGTAGTATGTATTAGAAATTCGTCATGAACATTGAAAGTACGATAAAACAAGGCTTCAGCGAAACGAGGCATAGCATCGTTCTGGTGAGTTGAGGAGAAGCAACGAAGTATCTTGTTTTGAAGTAAGTTCAATGTGCAATAGACTTTCTAATGCATATTGCGGGTTGAAAGAAGTGATGCTGTTTCGATGAGTATGAGCCATTAATTTTATGTCGAACTGTGGTTAATAAGAATATTGTCTTCATAGTTATATTTTTTAATGATAATATGCTTATGAAGGATGTAGCAAGAATTAAAATTCCATAAAAAAGCCAGATTTTCAACTGAAAATCTGGCTGAGTATATTTTTTAACAGACGTTATTAATCGTTTGCTACACTATATCCTTTAATAATTCCTCGCTGAGAATTTTTAATGAAAAGAATTATTTCGTCTCTTTCTTTCGACGCAGGGAGTTCAGCTTCCAGCTTTTCAATGGCATCAGAATTATTTAATCCGCTTTGGAAAATAACTCTATAAATATTCTGAACCTCAGTGATTTGTTCGTTTGTAAAATTACGTCTTCTTAATCCAATAGAATTAATTCCTGCATAGGATAATTTTGCTCTACCTGCTTTAATGTACGGGGGAATATCTTTACTAACTAAAGAGCCACCCTGAACCATAACATGAGATCCGATATGTACAAATTGGTGAACGGCTGAAGCACCTCCAATAATTGCAAAATCATCAATTTTAACCTCGCCTGCCACCTGAGTTGCATTGGAAATGATAACGTTATTACCAACAATACAATCATGTGCGATATGTACATATGCCATTAGCAGGCAGTTACTTCCCACAACAGTTTTACCTCTTGATGAAGTTCCCCTATTTACAGTAACACATTCGCGAATGGTGGTATTGTCGCCTATTATGGCTACAGTATCTTCTCCTGAAAATTTCAAATCCTGTGGAATAGCCGAGATAACAGCACCTGGGAAAATTGTACAGTTTTTCCCAATTCTGGCTCCTTCTAAAATGGTCACATTAGATCCGATTGTGGTTCCTTCTTCAATTACCACGTTTTTATCAATTGTAACAAATGGCTCAATAACCACATTCGAAGCAATTTTAGCTTCAGGATGAATGTATGCCAACGGTTGTTTCATATTTTCTGTTTTACTTTTTGAGCTTTGCTCTGATTCAACCTGAATCTTTTGCACCTCAGTCAATTCACACGTTTTACTCATTATCGGTCGTATCGACTTAATATTTATACGTAGAGGTGATTATTACCTCAAAAATTTTCCGGTGCGAAAATAGTTTAACTATCTTAATAAAAAAAATAAATTCTTAATATTAAATTTTCATTAATGTTTCTGAATTTCAATATTCCGCATCGCGCAGCTACGCTATTGTTTCTTTCGATGATTGTTTTCAGTCAGCATTCTCAGATCTCTGAATAGCAATATTAATATTGGAGCGTTCAGTTTCTATCGTAATCTCATATACAAATACTAAGAACTTTGAATCAATAAGCTATGCCTTGTTTCTTGAGATGTTGGCCATAAATTCACCTTCCGCAACAATGGCGTCACCAACGTAAGCCGTTCCTCTCATATTAGCAACACCTCTTCGCATAGGTGTAATTAAATCGAGCTTAAAAATTACGGTATCCCCGGGTATCACTTTTTTGCGAAATTTGATATTATCTAATTTCATGAAATAGGTAGAGTAGTTCTCTGGATCTTCAACCTGATTTAAAACAAATATTCCTCCGCATTGCGCCATGGCTTCCACTAATAAAACACCTGGCATAACCGGTTCAGTAGGAAAGTGTCCCTGAAAGAAAGGTTCGTTGAGAGTAACATTTTTAATGCCTACAATATAGTTCTCCTGAAGATCAATAATTTTATCTACTAATAAAAAAGGATACCTGTGTGGTAGCATTTTTTTTATAGCATTAATATCAAAAACAGGTTCTTCTGCAGGGTTATATTCGGGTACTACAGGTTTATTAGAACACTTTTTAATTTCGCAGCGAATCATTTTAGCAAACTCAACATTCGCCTGATGCCCCGGACGTGTGGCTATAATCTTACCTTTAATTGGTAAACCAGCTAATGTAAGATCTCCAATAACATCTAATAATTTATGTCGGGCAGGTTCATTCCGGTGTATTAATTCCAGATTATTTAATATGCCAATTGGTTTAATTTCAATTCTTGGTTGATTAAATAAGTCAGCTAATCTGTCAAGTTCTTCCTGAGAAACTTCCCTGTCTATAATTATAATAGCATTGTCTAAGTCTCCACCCTTTATCAGGTTATGTTGCATTAACATTTCTACTTCATGTAGAAAAACAAAAGTACGGCATGCGCTAATCTCATCTTCAAAGTCATCGAGTGAATCAATGGAAGCAAACTGGTTTTCCAGCAATACGGATTTGCTAAAAGAGATATGCGTATCTACGCTGAAATTGTCGTCAGGTAAAGCAATAATTTTGATTCCCTTCTCTTTCTCTTCATAAACCATCTTTTCTTTAACAACAAAGTATTTTCTTTCCGCTTGTTGTACTTGTATTCCAGTCTTTTTTATAGCCTGAACGAAATATTTTGCACTTCCATCTAATATCGGAACCTCAGGGCCATCAATATCAATTAAACAGTTATCTATACCACATCCTCTTAATGCGGCTAAACAATGTTCTATTGTACTTATAGATACGTCTTTTTTTTGTAATACTGTTCCACGTTCAGTAAAAGCAACATTTTCGGCTACAGCATTAATTATAGGTTGATCTTCGAGATCGATTCTTTTAAACTTATAACCATAATTCTCAGGAGCAGGATTTAAAACAATAGTAACCTCTGCTCCGGTGTGTAATCCCTTCCCTTTTAAGGTTACTGCACCATTAAGTGTATTTTGATTTTCTATCATATTCAGGATGTCTTTACAGCAGTCGTATTGTGGTAATTTATTCTTCTTTAAGTTTTTTTATTTCATTTTTAAGCTCTTTTATATCACTTGCCATATCCGGAAGGTGCTTAAAATGAATAAATGAACGGTTAAACAATTTTATCGGCATTGAAGGTGCGCCCCGGAGAATCTCACCTTCCTTTTTTATTGAGTTACTAACACCCGTAAAGGCTCCGATTTTTGTATTGTCGGCTATGTTGATGTGTCCGGCTATTGCCGAATGGCCTCCAACCATACATCTTTTACCAATGGAGGTTGATCCGGCTATTCCTGAAAGAGCAGCTATCACAGTGTGCTCTCCGATTTCCACATTATGAGCAACCTGTATTAAGTTATCCAATTTTACACCTTCACGTATAAATGTTGAACCCATTGTTGCCCTGTCGATAGTTGTATTGGCTCCAATTTCACAATTATCCTCTACTATAACATTACCTAATTGAGGAATTTTATCGTAACTGTTATCTTCATTTGGAGCAAAACCAAAGCCATCAGAACCAATAACAGAGCCTGCATGTATGATGCAGTTACTGCCCACTTTACAATCCTGGTATATTTTAACGCCGGCAAAAATGGTTGTATTGTCTCCGATGGTTACATTATCTCCAATGTAACTGTTTGGATAAATACTAACATTATTTCCTGTTTTAACGTTATCACCGATATAAGCAAATGCACCAACGTATGGAAATTCACCAATGCTTGCTGATTCTGAAATAAAAGAGGGATTTTCAATTCCCGTTTTACGGGGTTTCATTTCCTGATACATTTGCATAAGTTTTGCAACTGCAACATAGGCATCTTCAACCTGAATCATTGTTGTTGATACTTCTTTTTCAGGTACAAATGATTTATTTACAATTACTATTGATGCTTCTGTATCGTATATATGTCTGGTGTATTTGGGGTTGGATAAAAAGGATATTGTGCCGGGTTTTCCTTCTTCAATCTTTGAAACGTTGCCCACTAATGCTTCTGGGTCTCCTACAATAACGCCGTCTATAAGTTCGGCAATCTGTTTTGCTGAAAATTTCATTGCTTATAATTTGCTGCAAATCTAGCAATATTATCTTCATTAAAAAAGCCGATTATAAGTTACCAACCCATTTGCGTAATGCTTTAGGGTAGCAAAGAATGTTTTTTCTTACATTTTTACCCAGAACGGAAAGGTTTAGTATGTCAGAGGCTTTGGATACATCCTGAATGTCGCCGTTGGAATATAGAATGTTAATATTTTCATCTGTTATGCTATAGGCGTGATTTTCAATGGTGTCTTTATATACGAAATACGAAATTTCTTCTTGACTATTTAAGTGGTATAAATCTTTGACTTTTTGTCTGATTTGTTTGATTGTTGTTTTTTCAAAAGGATCTTTTCTCAAATCAATATGAAGTAAATCTCTGTTAAGTATTGCTTTTGATAATTCGGATAAGATAAAATCATCATGACCGGCCCATACTTTTATGGCAGACATGATATCTCCATCATCCAGTAATGCGAAATTTTCCAGCACTAACTTGTTTTGTTCAAAGTCTTCCTTGGTTATGGATTTATCCATAAAATAGGATAGGTGAGGAGGTGCAAATAATGTATGGTCAGATTGGAATACAAACCTGGCACGCTGTAATACCTTAACAAGTATTTTTTCGGCAACAATGGCTGTTTTGTGCAAATATACCTGCCAATACATTAATCTTCTGGCAATCAGGAATTTTTCAATCGAATATATTCCTTTTGATTCAACAACCAATTGGTCGTTTTTTACATGTAGCATCTTAATTATTCTATCAGAACCAATAATACCTTCTGTAACGCCTGAAAAAAAACTATCTCGTCGAAGATAATCCAGCCTGTCCATATCTAACTGGCTGCTTACTAACTGATGTAAAAATTTTTTAGGATAGTTATTTAAGAAAATTTCAATCGCTAAATTTAGTTTGCCATTAAACTCTTCGTTTAACCGGTTCATAAATATAAGCGAGATATCTTCATGTGATACTTCATCAACAACAGAGTTTTCCAGAGCATGAGAAAAAGGACCATGCCCTATATCGTGAAGCAATATTGCGATGTGAACAGCTTCAGATTCTTCTTCCGAAATCTCAATACCTTTTGATTGTAATACAGAAACGGCAGAACTCATTAAATGCATAGCACCTACTGCATGTTGAAATCGGTTATGCATAGCACCGGGGTATACCAGCGAAGTGAGTCCTAATTGCTTAATGCCTCTTAATCGTTGAAAATAACGATGTTGTAACAGGTCATAAATAAAGCTGAAAGGTACCTTTACAAATCCGTAAACCGGATCATTTATTATTTTTAGTTTATTTAATACGATTTCTTTACTCACGTTACTATGTTTAGGAATACAGAATAAAAGCACTGCAAAAATAAATTTAATTCTATAAAGTTACTGTTATAGAGTAAATAGAATGAAAGAAATCCGGTTTTGTGAATGCACTATGTGTATTTCACCTCTGAATTTCATTATTGACAAGCTGCTGAAATTAATTAATTTATACAATAATAAATCAATTGGGACTCCTTGCATATTAAACACATTATATCTATCTTTGCACCGGATTTAATTAAATGTCTTAAAAGGTAGGGGGCGGGTGTCCCCTATTTTATTACTATTAGGCCATGATTACAAAGGAAAGCATCAGTGAAATTATAGAAGAAAGAGTAGCAGAAGATAACTGTTATTTAGTTGATGTTAAAGTGTCAACTGGAAATAAGATCATTGTATTGGTAGATAGTTATTCGGGTGTTAATATTGATTATTGCATTCAGATAAGTCGTTTGATTGAAGGGACTTTAGATAGGGATCAGGAAGATTTTGAGCTTGAGGTTTCAACACCGGGACTGGGTCAGCCATTTAAAGTGCTTAACCAATATAAAAAAAATGTAGGGAAAGAGGTTGAAGTAAATCCTCTGGAGGGAGCCCCACTTAAAGGGAAATTAACCGAAGTTTCTGATTCAGGATTTGTAATTGAAGAAGAAAAAAAAGTTAAGGTAGAAGGTAAAAAGAAAAAAGAAATAAAGATATTTAGTCATAACTATAAGTTCGACGAGGTTAAATCGGTAAAGGTAATTATTTCGTTTTAACAAGCTGACAAATAACAAGTCATGGAAAACATTAATTTAATTGATACTTTTTCGGAGTTTAAAGAGCTTAAAAGCATTGATCGTGCAACCATGATCAGAGTGCTTGAAGATTCTTTTAGAAGTGTTTTAATTAAGAGATTTGGTACAGATGAAAATTTCGATGTTATTATTAACACTGATAAAGGAGATTTTGAAATCTGGAGAAATAGAGAGATTGTTGAGGATGATGAATTAGAGGATGAGAATCTTCAGATATCACTTTCGGAGGCAAAGAAAATAGATCAGGATTACGAAGTAGGCGAAGAGGTTACTGATGAAGTCAAATTTCTTGATTTTGGACGAAGAGCCATATTAAGTTTACGTCAAAACTTATCTGCCCGTATCCTTGAATTAGAAAAAGATAATATATATCACAAGTACAAAGATCGTATTGGTGATATTATTACGGGTGAAGTATATCAGATTTGGAAAAGAGAGATCTTAATCCAGGATGATGAAGGAAATGAATTGATCTTACCAAAAGCGGAACAAATTCCATCTGATTTTTTCAGAAAAGGAGATAATGTTCGTGCAGTTGTAGTGAAAGTGGAAATTCGTAACAATAATCCATTAATTATTGTATCCCGTACTTCTCCTGTATTTCTGGAAAGATTATTTGAATTAGAAGTACCTGAGATTTTTGATGGACTTATTACCATCAAAAAAATTGTTCGTGTTCCTGGAGAAAGAGCAAAGGTTGCTGTTGAATCGTACGATGAACGTATTGATCCTGTAGGAGCTTGTGTGGGTATGAAGGGAAGCCGGATTCACGGAATAGTTCGTGAGTTAAGAAATGAAAATATTGATGTAATCAATTATACTACTAATGTTCAACTTTTTATTCAAAGAGCGTTGAATCCTGCTAAGATAAATAGTATCAAACTATTTGATGAGGATAACAGAGCTCAGGTGTATCTACGCCCTGAAGAAGTAAGTCTGGCTATTGGTAAAGGCGGTTTAAATATTAAGTTAGCAAGTCAGTTAACTGGTTATGAGCTTGATGTGTATCGCGAGATGGAGGAAGATGATGAAGATGTGAGCCTGGATGAATTTGCAGATGAAATTGAAAGCTGGATTTTGGATGAAATAAAATCTATAGGTTGTGACACTGCAAAGTCCGTACTGGATTTATCTGTTGAAGACTTGGTGAAAAGAACAGATCTTGAGCAAGAAACGATAGAAGAAGTAATAAGAATATTGAGTGCAGAATTTGAATAAATCTAGTATTTTTGTCTGCATCAATAATTTATAATAGCATTTAATAGAGAAAACATTAATTTCCAATATGGCAGTTGGTAAAACAAATAGACTAAGTAAAGTTGCAAGAGAGTTCAATGTTGGGATTCATACAATTGTTGAATTTCTTCAGAAAAAAGGATTTGAGGTTGAAACTAATCCCAATACCAAAGTAACTGAAGAGATGTATCATCATATTGAAAATGAATACAATACGGACTTGAATGTTCGTAAGAAATCAGAAGCTCTCAGCAAACAGAAACATCAAAAAGAAACGATCTCTATAGAAGATATCAGAAAAGATCTTGATGCTCCTGCTGAGAAAGAATCAACTCCGAAAGAGGAGGTAAAACCTGAAAAAATTGAGATTCCTCATAAAGAGGCTCCTAAAGTATTGGGTAAGATTGATCTGGATAATGTTTCTGGTAAGAAAACACAACCAAAGGAGGAAGTGAAAGATACTCCGGTAGAAGAAGCTAAGTCTTCCGTAAAGGAAGCTGAAAAGCCTGCAGAACAAAAAAAGGAAGAGCCTGAAAAGGAAGAATCAAAGAAAGAAGAACCTAAAAAGGAAGAACCTAAAAAGGAAGAGCCTAAAAAAGACGTTGAGGAGCCTCATAAACCAACTGCCAAAAGAACAATTGAGGAACCAAAGGTTTTAGGTAAAATAGATATTGATTCTGTGAATAAACCTCAAAAGAGTAAAAAGAAACCTGAGAAAGTCGAAAGTCGTTCTGAAGAAAAGGAAGCTACTCCTCCTGAAAAGGAAACTCCAAAGGTAGAGGAACAGCCTAAAAAAATAGAAAAGGTGGAGCATAAACCTAAAAATGAGAAATCCCCTGAAACTCCAGTGCTGAATAAAAAGGAAGGTTCAGAGGAAAAAAGTGATAGCGTATTTAAACCTACTCAGGTTAAAAAGCTTTCAGGTCCTACAGTGGTAGGTAAAATTGAATTGCCTAAAACTCCGGTTAAATCGGATAATGCAGGCGATAAAAATAAGAAGAAGAAGAGAAAACGTATACGCAAAGATAAAGAGCGTGTAAATATAAATGAAAAACAAAGCCAGCAAGGTAGTGGAGGTAACCAACAACAAGGAGGTGGCCAGAAACAAAGAGGACCTGGTGGACAACAGAATAATCAAAGAAATCAGGATAGACCTAATCGCAGGCAGAAACCAGTGCATCGTCGTCCTGTAAAAGCTGAGATTAGTGAAGAAGACGTTCAAAAGCAGATTAAAGATACACTAGCCAGATTAACTGCGGGAAAAGGAAAGTCAAAAGCTTCCCGTCACCGTAGAGATAAGCGGGATGCAGTTAGTCAGAAGCAAATGGCCGAAATGGAAAAGGCCAGCCAGGAAAAGAATGTTATTAAGGTAACAGAATTTGTGACGGTTGCGGAATTGGCATCGATGATGAATGTTCAGGTAAACCAGATTATTGCATCTTGTATGAGTCTTGGTTTGTTCGTGTCTATAAATCAGAGATTAGATGCGGAAACCATTACTTTGGTTGCTGAAGAGTTTGATCATACCGTAGAATTTATTAGTGTTGAAGTTGCTGCTGCAATTGAAGAGGATGAAATTGAGGATGAAACTCAATTAGAACCACGTTCTCCTATTGTTACAGTAATGGGGCATGTTGACCACGGTAAAACATCTTTACTGGATCATATTCGTAATGCTAATGTGATTCAGGGTGAAGCCGGGGGTATTACTCAGCATATTGGTGCGTATTCCGTTACTTTGGAATCAGGACGTAAGATTACATTCCTTGATACTCCGGGTCATGAGGCTTTTACCGCCATGCGTGCTCGTGGAGCCCAGGTTACTGATATCGCCATTATTATTGTAGCTGCGGATGATAATGTGATGCCTCAAACGGTTGAAGCTATCAATCACGCTTCTGCTGCAGGTGTGCCAATTGTGTTTGCTATCAATAAAATAGATAAACCAGGTGCTAATCCTGATAAGATAAAAGAAGAACTGGCAAATATGAATTACCTGGTTGAAGACTGGGGAGGTAAATATCAGTGTCAGGAAATTTCAGCTAAAAACGGTATTAATATAGATGTACTTCTTGAAAAAGTACTTTTAGAAGCTGATCTTTTAGAGCTTCAGGCCGTGAAGGAAAAAAGAGCTGTTGGTTCAGTTATTGAATCATCATTAGATAAAGGTAGAGGATATGTAACAACAGTATTGGTACAATCAGGTACTTTACGTGTTGGAGATATTATTCTGGCGGGTAGTTACATGGGGCACGTGAAAGCCATGTTTAACGAAAGAAATAAGAAAGTTGATGAAGCAGGTCCTTCAGAACCAGTGTTAATGCTGGGTTTAAACGGAGCAGCTCAGGCGGGTGAGAAGTTCAATGTTATGGAAAGCGAACGTGAGGCTAAAGAGATTACGAATAAACGTACTCAGTTACAGCGTGAGCAAGGAATGAGAACTAAAAAGCATATTACGCTTGATGAAATTGGTCGTCGTATCGCCATTGGAAACTTCCAGGAATTGAATGTTATTGTGAAGGGTGATGTGGATGGTTCTATTGAAGCATTAGCAGATTCGTTGATCAAACTTTCTACTGATGAAATTCAGGTTAATGTGATACATAAAGCGGTAGGACAAATATCTGAGTCAGATATCATGTTGGCGGCAGCATCCAATGCTATTGTAATTGGATTCCAGGTTCGTCCTTCTATTGCAGCCAGAAAGATTGCAGAAAAAGAAGAGATTGATATCAGACTTTACTCTATCATCTACGATGCTATTGAAGAATTGAAGTCTGCTATGGAAGGAATGTTATCTCCTGAAATAAAAGAGCAAATTATTGCATCGCTTGAAATTCGCGAAACCTTTAAAATTACTAAGGTGGGTACGATTGCAGGTTGTATGGTTAAGGAAGGTAAGATTAAACGTAGTTCTAAAATCCGCCTGATTCGAGAAGGTATTGTAATATATACTGGATTGTTAGGTTCATTGAAGCGATTTAAAGATGACGCTAAAGAAGTAGCTTCTGGTTATGAATGTGGATTAAATATCGAAAATTACAACGATATCAAAGTTGGTGACGTTGTGGAAGCATTTGAAGAAGTGGAAGTGTCTAGGAAGTTATAAAAGAGATTTATAATATATCATTAAAAAACCCCTGTTCATTTTATATGAACAGGGTTTTTTTGTAAAGCATAAACGGTATGAATCAGAATTTTATCGAAAGCCTTATAAACAATTACTAAGAAGGGAAATCTAAAATTTGATATCGAACACAGGTTTATGCATATTCTGGTTACTGCTTGATGTAAACCTCAGCAACAGTAGTTATTGAAAATTGAATATCAATGTTCTTGAGCTCTTTATATTATTATTTTTCAACTTAGCAGGTTCCCATTTTCCCATTTCAATTATCTTATCCTTAAGCAATTTTTCAAAACGAATTTCTGTTTGTGTAATCATTTCTATATGGGTAACCTCACCAGTATTTGAAATAATCAGTTCAACTTCAACTTTTTTGTTTTCGTGGTTTGAATTCGGGAAACTGTTTTTTAAACTATTCTCTATCTTTCGGATATACCTTTTAATATTAATAGGTGGTTTAGGTGGAGTTTCAGGTTCAAGAATCTCATCAGACTGTATTGCTTCTGAGCTTTCAATGTCATTGATCGAATGTTTTTCTTTTTTTTGATATTCCACTCCAATCAATTCTTGCATGGCAAATATGTCACTTTCTAAAACGATATCACCAATAGAATCTTTATCTATAGTAATTCTCTTTTTTTTATGTCCCAGGTAATCTACTTTTATATTATGTTCTTCGTTTTTGGGAACGGTTATCTTAAAATCCCCTTCTTTATTGGTTACAGTAGCGGTACTTGATTGTGTATCAAATACAGAGACTACTGGTAATGGTTTTCCATTTTCATCAATAACTTTTCCTTTTACTTGAATAAATGAATCAGGTGTGATCTTTTTTGTGCCGTCTAAAATATAGGATTCTCTGGATGTTCTTGTTTTATTTGAGGTTATTGTAGCTGCTGCAATTCTGCCTTTAATTGATTTATGTGTTGTAGTCTCTGAATCGGTTCTTAAAATATGGCTTTTAATAGCGTTCTTTTTATATAAAGAGGTGTTGTCTGTTGTGCTTGAACTTAATGAATGTAACGGCTGAGGTTTAACTGGTGAATTACTTTCTGCTATTTTTGATTCAGCAGTTGTTGTGTTTCTTTCTTCCATTGTTATTGGAACGATTACTTCTTCTTCTATTGTGATATCATTATTTTCTATAGGTTCACTGAATTTTGTAGGGTTATCAAATGCCTTTTCCTGATTCTTACTTAATAACTTTTCATTTTGTATGGTGTTAATAAATATCAAAATTGAAATGCCAATAGTTAGTAATGATATGGCTGCAATTCGAATCCAGACAGGCAGAATTATACCAGATTTCTGCTTGTTAAATTTCTTTTCAATTTCCTGTAAAGAGGCTTTTATTTCATCTGGATTTATTTGTTCATATCCTTCAACAGCATCTTTTAAAAAAGGATCAATTTCCATTTCTCGTTCAAACATATGCCTTTCCCTGTCCGACATTTGATTTGTCAGATATTGAATAATTTTTGATATGTATTGGTTGCTATTTGACATGGTTGTTCTTCAGACAAATTTTTAAGTTACGTTTGGCATTTTGAATGTAGCTTTTCACTTTTTTAACCTCGATATTCATTTTCAGGGATATCTGTTGATAGCTGAGTTCATTAAAATAGAAAAGTTCAATGCTTTCTTTCTGTTGGAATTTAAGTTTGTCAATGCAATTTTTCAATGCTTTTTCGTTACTCATTTTATCTTCTTCATCTATAGGATGAATTATGTAGTTGGATTCCATAAGTTCTGAGCTGAAAAAGTGCTCATCGTCAATTGAAATATTTTGATGCTTTTTCTTTCTTAATTCCATCAGGCAGTAGTTTTTGGTTACTACATATAGCCAGGGTTTAAAATTCTCAATATTGGAGGTTATGATGGATTTGGCAATTTTCTCAAATATAAGAGTAACCATATCCTGAGAATCCTCTTTGTCTTTTAAATATTTTAAACAAACACCATAAACCAGATCCATATATCTGGAATATAACTGTCCTAAAGTATTCAGATCACCATTATGTATATATTGGGTAAGTAAATCAGCGTCAGATATATTTTTCGATTTTGAGAATATGGTTTTCATCTGATTATATTAAACTGCAGTTAAAAGTAGAAAAGTTTAAGACAAATATTACAGAATATTTTAAAAACGGTCTAATTCAATGCTTATATTCTTAAAAAACCATAAAATTATTGTGATAATGTATGTACAATGTTCTATTGAGTACTCAAATTGTTACCTTTGTTTTATATCCACCTGTTTATTTAAAACGAGTAAGTGTTGCTTGTGTTTTATTGAGTAAATTAATTACTTGAATATCTGACACTTGTCTCTGCGTTCCCTCTGGTCTTGATGTTTGTTATGTAAAGTTGAGCCGTTTTTTACACCAATTCATTTAAGTTTTGATTTTGAGAAAGTCAATTTTCAATTGATTTTCAATTTATTGCTTATTTAGACTGGCTTAATTTTATTTAATCTAAATAGTTTGTTAATTTTGCGTTTTTCAATGCAGTAATATGTGATTTATTTCATGTTATTATTGTGTTGAAGTATAAGTTAAATATTATTCAATGCTGTAATCCGGTAAATAATTTAGATGAACTCATGTATGTTTAAATTGTTAGAGGATAAAGATATAGATAAGAAGTTATGGCAGAAGATCAGGATAAAATTTTAGAAGAAGTTACTGGAGGTGAATATAAATATGGTTTCTCTACTGATATTGAAACAGATTTTATTCCTAAAGGACTCAATGAAGATGTGGTTAGGATTATTTCGGCTAAGAAAAATGAGCCCGAATGGATGCTTGAATTCAGACTTAAAGCATATAGGCATTGGTTGACGATGAAGTCACCCAGTTGGGCAAAACTGAATCTTCCGGAAATCGATTTTCAGGAAATCATCTATTATGCTGCTCCTAAAAAGAAACCTCAGTTAGACAATATGGATGAGGTGGATCCTGAGTTAAAGGCAACCTTTGATAAATTAGGAATTCCATTGGATGAACAAAAGATTTTGGCTGGAGTTGCTGTGGATGCTGTTATGGATAGCGTTTCGGTTAAAACAACCTTTAAAGAAACATTAGCTGAGAAAGGAATTATTTTTTGCAGCTTTAGTGAAGCTGTTCAGGAATATCCCGATTTAGTGAAAAAATATATGGGATCAGTTGTTCCTTACACAGATAATTATTTCGCAGCACTTAATTGTGCCGTTTTTAGCGATGGTTCCTTTGTATATATCCCTAAAGGTGTGAGATGTCCAATAGAACTGTCTACCTATTTTAGAATTAATGCAATAAATACCGGACAATTTGAGCGTACTTTAATTGTAGCTGATGATGATAGTTATGTAAGTTATCTTGAGGGCTGTACAGCTCCGCAACGAGATGAAAATCAATTGCATGCTGCTATTGTTGAAATAATTGCAATGGAACGTGCTGAGGTAAAATATTCGACCGTTCAGAATTGGTACCCGGGCGATAAAAATGGTAAGGGAGGAATTTACAATTTTGTTACCAAAAGAGGAAATTGTAAAGGAGACTACTCCAAGATCATGTGGACACAGGTGGAGACTGGTTCTGCAATTACCTGGAAATATCCAAGCTGTATTTTAATGGGGGATCATTCTGTTGGTGAGTTTTATTCCGTTGCAGTAACAAATAATCACCAGCAAGCGGATACAGGTACCAAAATGATTCATATAGGTAAAAACACCAGAAGTTTAATTGTATCTAAAGGTGTTTCTGCAGGAAAAAGTCAGAATAGTTACAGAGGATTGGTTAGAGTGAATAAGAAGGCAGAGAATGCACGTAATTTTTCACAGTGTGATTCATTGTTAATGGGAGACCAATGTGGTGCTCATACTTTTCCATATCTCGAGATTAATAATAATTCTGCTGTGGTTGAGCACGAAGCTACAACCTCAAAAATCGGAGAGGATCAGATCTTTTATTGTAATACGAGAGGTTTGTCAACCGAGGATGCCGTAGGATTAATTGTGAATGGATATGTTAAAGAAGTAATTAACCAATTACCAATGGAGTTTGCTGTAGAAGCACAAAAATTATTGCAAATTAGTTTAGAAGGTAGTGTAGGGTAAGTGTACTTATCTGTTCATTGCAAAAATGAAAGAACTCTTATTGTTGTATAATTATAAGAGTAGTACGCTTAACTAACTATCAGTTTTATAAACTTTTTAATACAAATAGAATGCTAGAAATTAAAGACTTACATGCTAAAATAGAGGATAAAGAAATACTAAGAGGGATTAATCTTACCGTTAAGCCGGGTGAGGTTCATGCTATTATGGGACCAAACGGATCAGGTAAAAGTACCTTGTCCTCGGTGTTAGCTGGAAGTGAGGTTTTTGAAGTTTCAGAAGGTTCTGCTACTTTTTTTGGTAAGAATCTATTAGAAATGCCTGCTGAAGATAGAGCACGAGAAGGTCTGTTCTATAGTTTTCAATATCCGGTAGAGATACCTGGAGTAAGTATGGTTAATTTTATGCGAACTGCTGTTAATGAGCATCGTAAATACCGCAATGAAAAGGCATTGACTGCAAGTGAGTTTTTGAAACTGATGCGCGAAAAGAAAAATTTGGTTGAAATAGATTCTAATCTTACAAATCGTTCTGTAAACGAAGGTTTTTCAGGAGGGGAGAAAAAGAAGAATGAGATTTTTCAGATGGCTATGTTACAACCCAGAGTATCTATTCTTGATGAAACAGATTCGGGATTGGATATTGATGCTTTGCGTATTGTTGCTAATGGAGTAAATAAGTTAAAGTCAAAAGATAATGCAACTATAGTAATTACCCATTATCAAAGGTTACTTGATTATATAGTACCTGATTTTGTACATGTATTGTATAAAGGAAGAATTGTTATGTCTGCAGGAAAGGAATTAGCTTTTGAGTTGGAAGAAAAAGGTTACGACTGGATTAAGAAACAGTTTGAAGATTAGGTTTGCATCAGGTAGATACTTAAAATGTATTTACGTTTCTTAATCACTTTTATCATTTAAACCTTAGTAAGATGAGTATAACAGATACAGATATTAAAATAGAAGATAAATATATTTCTCTTTATCAGGAATCGTTAAGTGATTTAAATAAAGTAGTTTCCACTGAGATTTCAGATCAAAGAGATAATGCCATCCGTATTTTTGAGGATAAAGGGATTCCTACACGAAAGGTTGAAAGTTACAAATATACCAACTTAGGGGCGCAATTCGAAAATGATTATGGCTTTGACTTTAAGCATGAAATTTTCAGTAAAAATCTATCAGAGGTTTTTAATTGTAATGTGCACGAGTTGGAGGCTACAACCATCTATTTAATTAACGGGTGGTATTACAGGCAAAATCAATTGCCTACAGCTTTACCGGAAGGCGTACTTATAGGAAGTTTAGCTTCCTATTCGAAATCTCATCCTCATTTGTTTGAAGAGCATTATAATAAATATGCAAAAAATGACGTGCACAGTTTGGTGGCTTTAAATACAGCCTTTGCTCAGGATGGATTCTTTATTTATATACCCAGAGGAGTTGTTATTGAAAAGCCTATTCAGGTTGTAAATATCATGCAATCAGATGATGATTTAATGACCTTCCCAAGGAATTTAATTATTGTTGAAGAAAATGCGCAAGCCAAGGTTTTGGTTTGCGAACATACACTGTCGGATAATAAGTTTCTATTGAATGGTGTAACAGAGGCTTATGTCGATAAAAATGCAGTTTTTGATATTTATAACATCCAGAATCAGCATAATTTGGCTACAAATATTTCTTCTGTTTTTATTCAGCAAAAGGAGCACTCCAGTGTTTTAACTCATAATCTGACACTTCATACAGGCATTACGCGAAATAACATCTATGTACACATGGACGATGAACATTGTGAATCTCATGTGTATGGATTGTTTATCTCAGATAAAAGTCAGCATGTGGATAATTATACCTATATCGATCATGCTAAGCCCAATTGTTATAGTGAGGAATTGTTTAAAGGAGTGTTAGATGATTCTGCTACCGGTGCTTTTGCCGGAAAAATTATGGTGCGTAAAGATGCTCAGAAAACAAGTGCCTTTCAGCGCAACGATAATTTATTGCTCACCGATTCAGCAAAAATGAATACAAAACCTATGTTGGAAATTTATGCTGATGATGTGAAATGTTCGCATGGAGCAACTGTAGGACAACTGGATGAAAAATCAATGTTTTATCTTCGTTCGAGAGGAATTAACAAAGATGAGGCCCGGATTCTTTTAATGTATGCATTTGCTTATGAGGCGGTAGAAAAAATAAGAGTAGAGGCATTGCGCGAGCAAATAAGAGATTTAGTTGAGCATGTTTTCAGAGGAGAGTTAAATAAATGTCATTCATGCGTTTTGTGTGGTCAACAGGCCGGAAGTGAGTATACCTGCATGTAATTGATAAATTATAAAATCACTATCACACAGTTTGTTTTGTTATGGGATTAAATTTGAATCATATTAGGGAGCAATTCCCAATATTAGATAGTGTTATATATGGGAAACCTCTGGCCTATTTCGACAATGCAGCTACTACTCATAAGCCGTTGAGAGTTACGAAAAAGGTGGATGAAGTCTATCATACTTTAAATAGTAATATACATCGAGGAGTTCATTACCTGAGTAATCAGGCTACCATTGCCTATGAGGAGGCAAGAGGGAAAGTTCAGAAATTTATAAATGCAAAGCATTCTCATGAAGTAATATTTACTTCCGGAGCAACTGCTGCAATAAATCTTTTGGCTTGTTCGTTTGGCGATACATATATTAATGAAGGGGATGAGATTTTGATCTCAACTATGGAGCATCATTCTAATATTGTCCCCTGGCAAATGATGTGTAAGCGAAAAAAGGCAATTCTTAAGGTAATACCAATAGATTTGAATGGAAATCTGGATATGGAATCCTTTGAAAAATTGCTATCGGAGAAAACCAGATTAGTTGCAGTAACTTATGTTTCAAATGCGTTAGGTACTGTAAATCCGGTAAAAGAAATTATTGAAAAAGCGCATTTAAATAATTCCGGAATTATGTTGGATGCCTCTCAGGCTGTTCAGCATATGAATGTGGATGTACAGGAATTAGATGTTGATTTTCTGGTTTTTTCAGGACATAAAATATATGGGCCTACAGGAACCGGAGTGGTCTATGGAAAAGAGGAGTTCATGAACGAGATGGTGCCATGGCAAGGTGGTGGTGAAATGATCAAAACGGTTACATTTGAAGAAACCAGTTACAATGAGCTTCCATTTAAATTTGAGGCCGGCACTCCAAATATTGCAGGTGCAATAGGTTTAGGAGAAGCCATTGATTTTGTATCAGAATTAGGCCTTGAAAATATTTACAATCATGAACATGAGTTGTTAACTTATGCTACTGAAAAGTTTAAGACCATAGATGGAATGAGGATAATAGGAGAAGCTAAAGAGAAATCAAGTGTCATCTCCTTTTTGGTTCGTCAGATACATCCATTTGATATGGGTACTATGCTGGATAAAATGGGTCTGGCAGTCAGAACAGGACATCATTGTGCACAACCTATCATGGATTTTTATGGAATACCAGGTACTTTAAGGGCTTCTTTTGCTGTATATAATACCAAAGAGGAGATTGATAGATTAGTTGAAGGTATTGCCAGGGTTGCCATGTTATTTGGGTAAGGATTTTAATTTTATCATATTTGCAGAGATAAAATACGACAATTACATTATATATTGAGATTGTAAAAGTATGACTATAAAAGAAATACAGGAAGAAATAATTGATGAGTTCGCATCATTTGAAGAGTGGATGGATAAATATGCTTATTTAATTGAGTTGGGAAATGATCTGGAACCATTTGATGATAAGTATCGTTTAGATGAGAATTTATTGGATGGATGTCAGTCGAAGGTATGGTTGCATGCATGGATGGAAGATGGTAAAGTGTATTATATGGGAGATAGTGATGCCATAATTGTGAAAGGTATTGTGGCTTTGATGATACGTGCTTTATCAGGTCAAAGTCCTGCAGAGATTCTTGAAAATGAACCTACTTTTATTGATGAAATAGGCTTAAAAGAGCATTTATCACCAACGCGATCAAATGGTTTAGTGGCTATGATTAAACAAATGAGATTATTTGCACTGGCGTTTAAAGCTAAACAGGCTTAAACAATCGATTACGATTGACTGTTTTATTGAAAAGTAACGTATTGATTACTTTGTTTTATCAATTGACATTTGAATTATGACAAACGAGTTTTTATCTATAGAAGAGGAAATAGTAAGTACTTTAAAAACAATATTCGACCCGGAAATACCTGTAAATATCTATGATTTAGGTTTGATTTATGAGGTGAATGTGGATGAAGAAGGAAAGGCTATTATTGTGATGACATTGACATCGCCAAACTGTCCGGTTGCAGAATCAATGCCTGAAGAGGTTTTTGACAAGGTGAGTGAAATTGAAGGAGTTACTCATGTTGATTTGAATTTAACTTTTGATCCGCCATGGACAAAGGATATGCTTTCAGATGAGGCTTTGTTAGAGTTAGGATTATTGTAAAAAATAATATTTACCTTAGAAAGTAAATGAAAATTAATTTCTCGCTTATCAGTATTAGGGCGAGATATAGCGTATTCGGTGGAATTAGATAATAATTCCTTTTTTTATTGGTTTTAAGATGTCTATGGGGATGTTAAAAATATGGAGTTGATTAAAACCCAATATAGTGAATTAATAAAAATCAAAGCCCGGGAATTGGGTTTTGATGATTGTGGATTTACAAATGCTGCTGAATTAACCGATGATAAGGAAAGACTTAATAGTTGGTTAAGTGATAATAAGCATGGGAACATGCACTATATGGCCAATCATTTTGCCAAAAGAACCAATCCTTCTCTTTTAGTTGAAAATGCCAGATCGGTAATCGTTTTACTATCGAATTACTATCCTAAAGAAAAACCTCTTCATGATGATTCTCCCATTGTGGCACGATATGCCTATGGCGAAGATTATCATCATGTAATTAAAGCAAAATTAAAGGAACTTTTCAATTTTATTAAAACAGAGATTTACCCATCTCTCGAAGGTAGATTTTTTGTTGATTCCGCTCCTGTACTGGAAAGGAGTCTTGCAGTAAAGGCAGGATTGGGATGGATTGGTAAAAATACCAATTTGATACATAAAAGACTGGGAAGTTATGTATTCATCTCCGAATTAATCATCAATCTTGAATTACCCGAAGATAAACCTATGGAAGAGGCTTGTGGAGGATGCACGCGTTGTATTGATGCTTGCCCTACAAAAGCTATTTTATCTCCCCGGGATTTAGATGCGCGAAAATGTATATCTTACCTTACCATTGAAAATCGCGATGAAATTCCAAATACGTATTCAGGAATGTTTAATAATCGTGTATATGGGTGCGATATCTGCCAGGAAGTTTGCCCATGGACATGGAAGTCTCGTCCTCATAATATTCAGGAGTTGAAGCCTGATCAATCGTTATTGGAACTCACCAAAAAAGATTGGGCTGAATTATCGCAGGAAAAATACAATGCTATATTTAAAAAATCTGCCATAAAAAGAGCAAAATATTCTGGCTTACGCAGAAATATTGATTTTCTACTTTCTAAAAAAGATTAGGCTCTCCTATAGACTTATTAACCAGAGTTCGACATAAAAATTTGGATTTATCGCATATAATTAATGATTATATAGATATTCGATAGAACTATGTTTCAGACCGTTTATAAATAGTCAGATTCAACTCAATATTCAGACTATTATAAAGAATTTTTGAGATGAAGATCGCTGTTTATATGAGGAAAACTAAAGTTTTTGCCCTAAAAAGCTGATTTACTGCGTTAAATTTTAAGCGAATACAGGTTATTATAAAAAAACTTTATTAAATTTATGTAGCTGCAATTGCAATTTAACATAAATGAGTAAGGTTAGTATTTCAAATTTTTACATTAAATCTATTGATGGTTTATTGCTACATGGTAACTATTGGAAGCCTGCAGGCAATACTAATGCGATAATATATCTTATACATGGATTAGGTGGTCATATTGGCCGTTTTTCCGATTTTGCTAACTCTTTTTGCAATAAGAATATTGCAGTTATTGGTATTGACTTAAGAGGGCATGGTCGATCGGAAGGTAAAAGGGGACATGCCAATAATTTATCAGAATTGATAGGTGATATCCATGCAATGATTATTTATGGGCAAGAATTAACCGGAAGTGAGATTCCTTATTTTTTATATGGAAATAGTATGGGTGGGTTGCTCGCAGTTCAATATGTGAATAGGATGAATGTTGAATTTAAAGGGGTTATATTGGCAGCACCATGGTTTCGGTTAACAAATACTCCTTCCGGATCCCTGATAAGAATTCTCCATATTATAAATTATTTTGTTCCTGAGTTCATAATAAGATCAAAAGTGAAATCTGAAGAATTACGAAGTGAAGTTGCTTATCAGGAGGAAGCCAGAAATGATAAGTTAGCCCATAATAGAATTTCAGTGCGACTATTGTTATTAGTATTAAAACTTGGAATAGATGTGTTGAAAACTAGGATGAAAAGTCCTCATTTGCCAGTGTTGATTTTTCATGGTGAAGATGATCCTGTTACAAGTTCAGACGCAAGTAAGGATTTTTATACCTTAAATACATCACAGTGTACTTTAGTGATTTTAAAGGATACACTTCATGAAATACATTTGGAACCTTGTTTTTATAATGTATTAAATCAAATAGAAAACTGGATAAAAGAAAATGATAAAAGGGAATAGTTTTAGAACTGAAGTAGAGCCAGATAAACATTTTTCAAGTATTGAATATGACAGTCCTGTTGTATTCATAGGTTCTTGCTTTGCGAATAATATTGGCGAAAAGTTTAAACAGAGCAGGATGAATGTTTTGGTAAATCCATATGGAGTTATTTACAATCCATATAGTGTCTCAAATACCATTAAATCAATTATTAACAAAAGAAAATATACGGCTTCAGATTTAAATTATTACAACGGACTTTGGCATAGCTTTGCTCACCATAGTTCATTTTCAGATAAAGATCAGGATGTATGTCTTTCAAAAATAAACAATTCAAATGAGCAGGCAAATAGCTATTTAAAGAAGGCTGAATTTGTTTTTATCACTTTTGGAACGGCATGGGTATATCAAATGGTTGATACAGAGGTAGTCGTTTCTAATTGTCATAAATATCCTGCTAAACGTTTCAATAGGTTTATTTTGAGTGTCGAAGAAATCGTAAAGGCCTATAAACATTTATTAACAGAATTGTTAGTTTTCAATCCTGAAGTTCAAGTGATATTTACTGTGAGTCCTGTTCGTCATTGGAAAGATGGTGCACATGGAAACCAGATTAGTAAAGCAACGCTTATGTTAGCTATTGATAGTCTGACAGAACAGTTTGAAAGTTGTAGCTATTTTCCTGCATTTGAATTGTTAATGGATGATCTAAGAGACTATCGGTTTTATGATGATGACATGCTACATCCTAATAATCTGGCTATAGAATATATATGGAATAAGTTTAAATCTTGCTTTTTTTCATCTAATGCATTGCAATATCAAAAGGAGATGATTAAATTAGAGAAAGCTATTCAGCATAGACCTTATGATTCTACTTCTGAATCATATCAAATATTTCTCAAAAATCAGATTGAGAAAATTGAAAATCATAAAACAAAGTTTCCCAATGCGGATTTTGATATTGATTTAAATTATTTACGTAATAAATTAATTTAAATTGATGTTATTTATCCTTAAAAAAATACAAAATATTACTAAAATAGCGTTTTAAATTACAGATTGTTATAAATTTAATGAAGAATTTTAAATGATTTGGAACCAGGTTTCAGATTATTCCCTATGAATAGTTTTGTGTTATTTAATGCTTTTTTGTTGTGAATAAAATAAACAGTTAAATTAATGTCCTATCTAACTTTTGAAAAATCCAAATTGATTAATCTTGAGCAATCTCTATTTAAGGAGATTCTCAGAACAAACCGGGCAGGATCTTATTCAAGTTCCAGTATTATTGGTTGCAATACCCGAAAATATCATGGTTTGTTAGTTTGCCCTTTACCAAATTTTGAAATGACCCGGTATGTACTTCTAAGTACATTAGATGCTACTGTAGTTCAGCATGATAAGGAATTTAATCTAGGTATTCATAAATATAGTAATAATCATTATGAACCTAAAGGACATAAATATATACGTGATCTCGAATTTGATGTCCTCCCAAGAAAAGTATATCGTGTTGGGGGTGTTTTACTTTCAGTTGAAGAGGTTCTTGTTGAAAAAGAAGAGCAAATATTAGTAAAATATACGCTTTTGGAAGCTCATTCAGAGACTCGCCTTAAACTAAAACCGTTTTTAGCCAATAGAAGTGTTCATGAACTGACCTTTCAAAACCTGGAGGCTAATACCAGATTTGAAAACATTCCTAATGGGATAAGTTTGCAGATGTATCCTGATATTCCGGGGTTAAATATGCAGCTAAATAAAAAAAGCGAATTTGTCGCCATTCCGGATTGGTATAGGGGTATTGAATATTTTAAAGAGGAGAGAAGAGGGTATCATTATAAAGAAGATTTATATGTGCCCGGATATTTTGAGGTTGAAATAAAAAAGGGTGAAAGTGTTATTTTTTCTGCTTCCACTAAGGAATTCAATCCCGAAGGATTTACGGCTCGTTTTAATAAAGAAGTAGAAAAGCGGATTCCCAGAGATGGATTTTACAGTAACCTATTGAACTCTGCTCAGCAGTTTTTTGTATCCAATGGCAAAATTGTAACCATGGTTGCTGGATATCACTGGTATAAAGACAGACTTAGAGATACCTTGATTGCTGCACCTATGTTAACAGAATCCCTGGGCGATTTTGAGCTGTTTTTAAAAGTTATGGAATCAACTGCCAATATCATAACGAAAACGATAAAGGATAAGCACATTGAAAATATGAAAGAAGCTGATACCCCACTGTGGTTCTTTTGGACTCTACAGCAATGTTGGCGAAAATCTTGTTTAGTTGAAATGTTTGCCAGATACCAGAGTTTTCTTGAAATGGTGATTGACACATATCTCAACGGACGATTTAAAAATGCTAAAGTGGAGGATGATGGTTTAATATCTATTTATGATGAAAATACTCCTCTAACATGGATGAATGGTATTGTTGATGGGAAACCTGTTACACCGCGAAATGGAAAATGTGTAGAAATTAATGCTTTGTGGTATAATGCATTAAAAATGTATCTGGATATTTCAGAAAAAGTAAAGAATAACAGTGAATTTACAACCAAAGTTAAAGAAGTACTGGATAAATTAGAAACCTCTTTTGTTGATGTATTCTGGAATGATGAGGAAGAGTGTCTTTATGATCTGGTGGATGGGGAATTTAAGGATTCATCTATAAGACCGAATCAGGTTTTTACAACAGCCTTTGAATTTTCACCTCTTACAAACGAACAGAAAAAGAGTGTGATTGATATCGCAAAAGAGGATTTATTGACACCCAAAGGACTTAGGTCTTTATCACCTAAGAATCCATTGTACGATGGCGTTATGGGTGGAATTTCTCATAAGAGGGAGGTCGGATTCCATCAAGGTACAGTTTGGCCATGGTTAATATCTTTTTATGCTGAAGGTTTCTTAAAGCTACATAAACAAAGTGGAATAAGTCATATAAAGCGCATTGCAGATAATTTTGAAGAAGAAATTACGCATCATTGCATAGGAACATTATCTGAATATTACGACGGAAGCCCGCCACATATGGGTAAAGGTGCTGTAAGTATGGCATGGAACGTAGCAGGAGTACTTAAAATTTTAAAACTAATTGAAATATACAGCTAATATGAGGGTATTAATGTTTGGCTGGGAGTTTCCTCCTCATATTACAGGTGGGCTCGGAACAGCATGTTATGGTTTAACAAGAGGATTATCACACATTAAGGATTTAGACGTACTATTTGTCGTTCCAAAGGCATATGGTGATGAAGATCAAAGTGCGATTAGGTTAATGGGAGCTAATGATGTATCCATTCGTCAGATGAAAATTGATCTCAAAAAGTTTGAGAAAGAAATGGATTATATTGAGGTGGATACACATATTATCCCCTATGTTGATCCTGAGGATTACTGGAAATTAACCAAAACAAAGGTTAAGGGAGAAAAGAAAATTGTGCATACAAATGAGGAGGGTAAAATTGACTTTTCAGGAAAGTATGGAGCAGATTTACTTCATGAAATATCAAATTATGCATTGGTCTCTTCTGTAATTGCCCAGCAAAATGAGTTTGATGTTATTCATGCACACGACTGGCTGGCTTATCCGGCTGGAATTGCTGCAAAAGAAGCATCAGGAAAACCTTTGGTTGTTCATGTGCATGCAACAGATTTTGATAGAAGCGGAGGAAGTGTGAATCCTGCAGTTTATGAAATTGAGAAACGAGGATTAGATGCTGCGGATAAAGTGATCACTGTGAGTAATCTGACCCGAAACATCGTAGTGGAAAAGTACGGTGTAGATCCGGATAAGGTTGTTACTGTGTACAATGCAGTGGAGCCCAAGGAAGAAGATGTAAGTAATCCTGTTAAAAAGAAAAAGGGTGAGAAAATTGTTACTTTTTTAGGAAGAATTACCATGCAAAAGGGGCCTGAGTATTTTATTGAGGCCGCCTACAGGGTGTTGCAGAAGATGGATAATGTGAGGTTTGTGATGGCCGGAAGTGGAGATATGATGGAGAAAATGATACGGAGAGCAGCAGAATTAAAGATAACAGATAAATTCCACTTTACGGGTTTCTTAAAGGGAGAGGAAGTTTTTACCATGCTGCGGATGAGTGATTTGTACGTGATGCCTTCTGTGTCTGAACCATTTGGAATATCACCATTGGAGGCTATGCAAAGCAATGTTCCGGTTCTTATATCATATCAATCCGGTGTTGCAGAGATACTTAATCACGCCATAAAAACAAATTTCTGGGATATTGACGCCATGGCAGATGCCATGTATGGAGTATTGAAATATCCTTCTTTATCAACTATGTTTATACATCATGGGAAAAGTGAAGTAGAGGCTTTAAAATGGGAAGATTCTGCCATAAAAGTTAAAGAAGTATATGATTCTGTTGTCCCTGTATCAACTATCTAACCATTAAAATCCAAAGTATTATGAAAACTATCTGCTTATATTTTCAAGTTCATCAACCATTAAGATTTCGTCGTTACCGATTCTTTGATATCGGCAATAATCACTATTACTATGATGATTATACAAATGAGAGCATACTACTAAAGATTGCACAAAAATGCTATTTACCGACAAATGAAATATTATTAAAGTTAATTAAGAATAATAAAGGTAAATTTAAGGTTGCCTTTTCTATTTCAGGTATCGCTATAAAACAATTTCAGTTGTATGTGCCAGAGGTAATTGAGAGTTTTAAAAGACTTGCAGACACCGGACAGGTGGAGTTTTTAGCTGAAACATATTGTCATTCATTAGTTTCGTTGAAAGATAAGAATGAATTTGAAAGACAAGTTAAAAAACATCATCAGGTTATAAAGGAGTTGTTTAATCAGGAGCCCAGAGTATTTAGAAATACGGAGCTGATCTATTCTGATGAAATGGGTGATATGGTCTCCAAACTGGGGTATCAAGCCATGTTGACGGAAGGAGCAAAGCATGTTTTAGGATGGAAGAGTCCGAATTATCTATACTGTAATAGTGTGAACCCCAAACTTAAAGTCTTACTTAAAAACTTTGTGCTAAGTGATGATATTGCTTTTCGTTTTGGAAATAAAGGTTGGAGTGAATGGCCTTTAACTCCGGAAAAATATACCCAATGGTTGAAGGATCTTGATCCAAAATCAGAGGTTGTTAACTTGTTTTTAGATTATGAAACTTTTGGGGAACATCAATGGAAAGATACTGGTATTTTTGAGTTTCTTGAAAGATGGCCGGAGGTTTTACTCAAAGAAAAAGGGTTTTCATTTTCAACACCTTCAGAGGTAGCTAAAGACTTACAGCCGGTTTCAGCAATAAATGTACCTTATCCAATATCATGGGCTGATGAAGAAAGAGATTTAACGGCATGGCTGGGTAATGAAATGCAGGAAGAGGCCTTTAATAAACTGTATGCCTTGCTTCCAAAAATAGAGAAATGTACAGATCCAAAGTTGTGTGATGATTGGATTTATCTTCAGGCTAGTGATCATTTTTATTATATGTGTACAAAATATTTTTCCGATGGAGATGTTCATGCATATTTTAATCCTTATGAATCACCATATCAGGCATTTATTAATTATATGAATGTGCTTAGTGACTTTACTTTAAGATTAAATGCTGCAGTTCCTGAGAGTAGTGAGGATGAGACTATTTCGCACCTTTCCCAAATATTATCCGAAAAAGAAACGAAAATAGCACAACTCGAAGCTGATATTAATAAGTTAAGAGCAAAAAAACTAAAAACCAAAAGTAAAGTGTTGTAAATCATGCGAGCATTAAATAATGCATGCTATAACCGCGACTACTATAGTTATAATGAATCGAAATAATTTGGGGGATTAATTCCCGGGAAGTTATTTTGGATAATACTTCAATAATAAATTGGTATTTAATGGATGTTGTAATTTATTTCTTTATTAACTTTCAGTAGAATAAACAATAAGCCTAATTAGTCACAATTTAAATAATCAGAGAAAATTATGAGTATCAAAAAGCAATTCTTAAAAAGTAAACCAGAGTGTAAAGTTACATTCAAGTTCGAAAAACAAAATGGTTTAACACCTGAAACCGTAAAGTTAATTGGAGACTTTAATGGTTGGGATACTACAGTTGAACCAATGAAACCCCTGAAATCTGGTGATTTTACTCAAACCGTTAATCTTACCAGCGGAACTCAGGTTCAGTTTAGATATCTGGTTAATGATGCTGAGTGGATTAATGAAGAGGAAGCTGATGGTTATATTGATAACGGAATGGGAACTTTCGAAAAGAATAGTATTTTAAATCTTTAGTGATTTAGGTTACTTACTTTTTATTAAACCTACAATGCACGTTGTACATTTAACATGGTGCATATGTAGGTTGTTTTTCTATGTATATATTGAATAATTAGTACCATCATTTATTCAATTATATATCAGGAAATTAAGTATTGTATATGCTTGTATTATTGGAATTTCCTTCAAAATATGGTAGGCTTTGTTGTAGAAGGATGGAAATTTATTCATTTAAAACACAAACTCAATACTTTTTTCAATGAGATTATTCTGTATTATTTAAAATATCTAATAGCCTGAGTTTGATATAAAATTCTGAATTTATCTCATATAATCAATGATTATATAGGTATTCGATAGAACTATGTTTCAGACCGCTTAATAAATAGTGATCTACTGCGTTAAATTTTTTGAGCTAGTGAGCTAGCCCTGCAAAATTTACCTCGTATATCAGCCTTTTAATCAATCTGAATTCGAAAATTTTAATTGAATTCAGGTTAAGAGTAGTGTTTGTTCTGTAAATGCCTGTAAAAGAAAATTTTAAAGGCAAGTATTGTAAGGGAAAATTTTTTTTCGGAATGTCGGTGGAAACCGCACATATATTAATATCTGATTAACAATGATAGATAATAATTTAAAACCTGATTTTGTTTTTGAAACAAGCTGGGAGGTATGTAATAAATTAGGCGGTATTCATACCGTGTTGTCTACTAAGGCTCTGACTTTAGTTGAGAATTTTGGCGACAAAGTGGTTTTTATTGGTCCGGATGTTTTTGCCGGAGGAAAAAAAACTGATGAATTTGAACAAGACAACAGCTTGTTTCCGGAATGGAAACATTTGCTGGAAAAAGAAGGGTTAAGAGTGCGTACCGGACGATGGAAGGTTGTAGGTAGACCAATTACTTTACTAATCGACTTCAGTACCTTTGTGCCTCAGAAAAATGATATTTTATCTAGATTCTGGGAATTGTATCATGTCGATTCACTTTCCGGCCAATGGGATTATATCGAATCTGTTGTTTTTGGATTTGCAGTAGGTAAAATTATAGAAAGCTTTTATAAATGTTATTTAAACGTAAATACAAAGGTTGTTGCTCAATTTAATGAGTGGATGACAGGGGGTGGTGCTTTGTACTTAAAATCAAGTCTTCCACAGGTTGGAACAATATTTACAACACATGCTACAGTTGTTGGCCGTTCATTAGCAGGTCATGGTGAGCCTATGTATGATGAATTATCAAGTTTTGATGCAGATATGCGTTCGCACGACCTTGGTGTTGTGGCCAAGCATTCCATTGAGAAAAAAAGTGCCATAAATGTTGATTGCTTTACTACTGTTTCTGCAATTACTGCTAAAGAATGTGAGCAGTTTATGGATCGTAAAGTAGATGTAATAACGCCTAATGGTTTTGAAAATAACTTCGTACCAAAGGAAGGCGAGTTTGAAGAGAAACGTCAGTTTGCACGCCTGAAACTAAAAAATGTATCAGAGGCATTGTTGGGGTGTGAATTATCTGAAGATGCTTTGTTTGTTGCTAATAGTGGAAGATATGAGTATAGAAATAAAGGGATAGATGTATTTCTGGATAGTCTTAAGCATCTTAATGAGGATAAAAATTACAATCGTGAAACCATTGTTTTTATATTGATTCCGGCAAATAATTTTGGAGCAAGAAAAGATTTAATTGCCAAACTAAATGGTAATAATGAAAGTGTATTGGAAAATCCATTTCTCACACATGGATTAAACGATTTAGGATATGACCCTATTATTAATAAAATTCAGGACATCCATTTGAATAATGATAAGGATGATAAGGTGAAATTAATTTTTGTACCCTCTTATTTAAATGGAGATGATGGTATCTTTAATATACCTTATTACGATATTCTGATAGGAATGGATTTAACTGTTTTTCCTTCTTATTATGAACCTTGGGGCTACACCCCTCTGGAGAGCCTTGCTTTTTATATTCCTACCATAACCACAAATCTGGCCGGTTTTGGAATCTGGGCCAGTCAGTTTTCAAAAAGTATTGATGAAGGAGTTGAAGTGGTTGAACGCAATGACCACAACATAGATGATGCCACTATTCAGATTGCAAATGCTATTAAAAACTTTGCCTCCAAAAGTGTTGAGGAAGTATCAGTAATCAGAAATAAATCTCAGGAAATCTCCCGTAAAGTTGAATGGGATTACTTGTTTGATAATTATTTAAAAGCTTATCATATTGCACTAGAGGCTGTTTCCAGCAGAAAAGAACAGATTGAAGAAGTTAAGCATGAAAAAAGAATTCATGTAAAACCTGAAAAATCATCTTTACCTGTGTGGAAAAAATTAGTAGTTAAGTGTAAGTTGCCACCAAAAATACAACACTTAACCGAGTTGTCTCATAATTTGTGGTGGACATGGAATTATAAAGCTGCAGATCTTTTTGAATCTATTGAGCCTGAGATGTGGCTTAAATCGGGTAAAAATCCTATTCGATTATTGGAAAGAGTAAGCTACGATTATCTGGTTGAACTTTCTGAAAAACCGAAGTTTATTGAGGATCTGAATCATGTATATGGATTGTTCAAGGCGTATATGGATCGGGAAAAGAGAGAAGATCCTTCTATTGCTTATTTCAGTATGGAATATGGAATAAATGATGTGTTGAAAATTTATTCCGGAGGATTAGGTGTATTAGCAGGAGACTATTTGAAGGAAGCGAGCGATTCAAATGTAAATATGACTGCTATTGGTTTATTGTACAAATATGGATATTTCAGGCAGTCGCTTACCATACATGGAGATCAACAATCTAATTTTGATTTGCAGGAGTTTTCAACACTGCCATTAACAGAGGTGAAGAAAAGTGATGGGTCGCCTTTGGTGATGGAAATGAGCGCTCCCGGTAGAACGGTTCATGTTAAAGTATGGAGAGCTGATGTTGGTAGGGTGGCGTTATATCTGTTAGATACAGATCATGATTTTAATAGTGAAAGTGACCGTCATATCACCCATAGTTTGTACGGTGGAGATTGGGAGAACAGGCTAAAGCAGGAGATATTGCTAGGTATGGGAGGTATACAGCTGCTTGATGAACTGGGAATTAAAACCAACCTGTTTCACTGTAATGAAGGGCATGCTGCATTAATTAATATTTCGCGCTTAATGAAATATATGCATGAACATTACAGTTTCTCTGAGGCGTTAGAGTTAGTAAGAGCTTCTTCTTTATTTACAACTCATACTCCGGTTCCTGCTGGTCATGATAAATTTCAAGAGGATTTGATCAGAGTATATTTCAGGCATATTCCAGAAGTACTACAAATATCATGGAATGATTTTATGGCATTAGGTAGAGAAAATCCTGATGATTTTAATGAAAAGTTTTCCATGAGTGTGCTGGCAGTAAAAACATCGCAGAAGATTAATGGTGTAAGCTGGCTTCACGGTGAAGTGTCTCGTCAAATGTTTAAAAACTTATGGAAAGGGTATTTCCCTGAGGAAGTACCTATTGGGTATGTGACCAATGGCGTGCACTATGGAACATGGACAGCTAGTGATTGGCAGGAATTATATGCAAAGGAGTTTGGTAGTGATTTTTCAAGAGATTACTCAAATAAAGATTTCTGGAGGAAAATACATAATGTATCTGACCAGAAAGTCTGGAGTGTTCGGCTTTCACTTAAAAGGAAACTGATTGAATATGTGAAAAACAGGATGGTATCTAATATGGTAGATGGTCAGTCTGATCCTTCACAAATAATAGAAGCAATTGATCAAATTGATGATAAGGCATTAACCATTGGTTTTGCAAGAAGATTTGCTACTTACAAAAGAGCTCACCTGTTGTTTACAGATGAGGAACGATTAGATGAAATAGTGAACAATCCGGATCGTCCTGTTCAATTTATTTTTGCAGGAAAAGCACATCCTGCAGATGGAGGTGGTCAATCATTAATTAAACATATTGTAGAGATATCAAAAAAACCACAGTTTTTAGGTAAAATCATATTTCTGGAAAATTATGATATGGAATTGGCAAAAAAATTGGTGAGTGGAGTTGATATCTGGTTAAATACGCCAACGCGTCCATTGGAAGCATCGGGTACAAGTGGAGAGAAGGCTGAGTTGAATGGAGTTCTTAATTTTAGTGTGCTCGATGGATGGTGGTACGAAGGATATCAGGAAGGAGCAGGCTGGAGTATTACCGATAAACGGACTTATGCAGATCAAAATCTTCAGAATGAGTTGGATGCAGCTACCATTTATAGTATGTTGGAGAATGAAATTGTACCGGCATTCTACAAGAAGGGCGAAGATGGTATATCAACAGAATGGATACAATTCATTAAGAACTCAATTGCTGAAATTGCGCCTGTTTATACAACTAAAAGAATGATGGATGATTATTTGAGTAGGTTCTATTTGAAAATGGATGACAGGCTAAGGGAGCTTAAAGTGGATGATTTTGCCCTGGTACGTAAAATTACGGATTTAAAACGTAAAATAAGATCTAATTGGAATGATATTGAGGTAGTTAAAGTTGAAATGCCTGATATTTATTCGTATCAATTGGGTATTGGAGAAATATATAGAATTAACCTGGTTATTGATTTAAAATTGTTAGATGGTCTGGATATCTCTGTTCAGGCGATATTTGCAGATGTTTCTGAAGATGGAACTCCAAAAATGTTAAGTATGGAAGAATTTGAGCTTGAAAAGAAGGACGGTACCAGGCTTTATTATGCTTTGAATCATAAATTGAATATTCCCGGCGTTTATAATTTTGGAATTCGTATGGTACCTGATTGCGACATGTTAATTAATAAGCAAGATATATGTTGTGTTAGATGGATATAAAATAACATAGCTATATAGTACTTGTACGGAAACTCAAGTGGCAGATAAGAAAGCTTCATTTCTGAGGCTTTCGAAGCTCGGAAAATGTGAGTCTACTATCGTAAATGATCATTTTGAGAGCAAGAGTAGCAGCCTGCCCCGATTATTTCGGGGAAAAAAAGATTTTTCTTGCAGACAACTATACAGTGCCTGTCCATAAAGTCGGGTGTTTGGATTATAAAGTTTAAAAACAAGGCGTGAGAAAAATTCAAACCGCATCAGTATGTATGAGGATTTGGATTTTGAGCAACAAAGCAGTCGTTGGACTTTATAGACGAACGCAATGTAGAAGAAATAAATAAAGCCGTTGATAAATCAACGGCTTTATTTATTCTACGATTTTATAGAACTCCGGTTAATAAATACTTTTCGATGGCATCCTTTCAAGAATAATTGCAGACCGGGCAGGTAAATATAACTTTAACTGAAAGTGGTTTTTATCAAATGGCATTTGTTCTGGAAAATACAGATAGCTCTCATCAATATTTCCAAAACCACCAAATTCTGTACTGTCAGTATTCAAACGGATTTTGAATTTACCAGGTTCGGCACTAATTCCATAGTCAGTATATGAGTTGGTAGGAGAAAAATTAAATACAATATAATAGTTGCCCCTTTTAAAGCACATAACCTGATCAGCTTCGTTGATAGTTAATCCATAACATATTTCATTATTAGCTAAATATCCTTTTTTAGCCAAGTCAACCATGGCCTTATCAAATTTCTTCATGTATTTGAATTTCAAATCGTCATGATCCATAAGGCTCCATTGTCTTCTGGCATATTTATAAGACCAACCATTTCCTTCTCTTGGGAAATCAATCCATTCAGGATGCCCGAATTCATTTCCCATAAAATTCAGATAACCCCCATATGAAGTAGATATAGTTGCCAGCCTGATCATTTTATGCAAGGCAATTCCCCGGTCAATAATCAGGCTTTCAGATTTAATATCCATTTTGTCATACATCTCTTTATCAACCAATCTGAATATTATTGTTTTATCTCCAACAAGCGCCTGATCATGAGATTCGGCATAGGAAACCACTTTCTCTCCAGGGCGATGTTGTGTAAGCTCATGAAATATCTGACCCACATTCCAATCTTCGTCATTTTTCTCTTTAATCATTTTAATCCAGAAATCAGGAACCCCCATTGATAAACGATAATCAAATCCGACACCTCCATTCTCAATAGTTTCGGATAAACCGGGATAACCGCTCATGTCTTCTGCAATAGTAATTGCATTGGGATTAATCTGATGTATTAATTGATTAGCAAGTGTTAGGTAAGTAAGTGCATCTATATCTTCAGTTTCATTAAAATAATCAGAATACGATGAAAAACTATATTCAAGACCATGATGAAGATACAGCATGCTTGTTACTCCGTCAAACCTATATCCGTCAAAATGAAATTCTTCAATCCAGTATTTACAATTGGCGAGTAAAAACTGTAATACTTCAAATTTTCCATAATTAAAGCATTTACTGTCCCATGCAGGGTGTTCACCTTTGCCACCGTCATGAAAATACTGATAAACAGTCCCGTCAAAGCGGCCCAGTCCTTCAACTTCGTTTTTCACTGCATGAGAGTGAACAATATCCATAATTACAGAAATGCCATTCTTATGCGCCTCATTAATTAAATCTTTTAATTCTTCGGGTGTGCCAAAACGTGATGAAACAGCAAAGAAATTGGAAACATGATAACCAAAACTACCATAATAAGGGTGCTCCTGAATGGCCATTAATTGAATGGTATTATAGCCGGCATTAATGATATGAGGAAGAACTTCATTTTTAAATTCAGTATATGAATTTACCTTTTGATCTTCAGAAGACATGCCAATATGTGCCTCGTATATTAAAAGAGGATTAGTTTGGGGTTTAAATTCCTGATCCTCCCAGGTAAATTTATCCTTAGGTTGCCAAACCTGAGCACTAAATATTTTTGTGTTTTCATCCTGAACAACTCTGTTGATGTAGCTTGGTAATCTTAAGCCATCTCCGCCTTCCCAGAAAATATGAAATTTGAACAAATCGCCATGTTTCAGAATTTCTTTTGAAATGGTAATCTCCCAATTGCCATTGTCTGTTTTATGTAAGCGATGTTCGTTATTTGTGGTCCAGTTATTAAAATCACCTATTAAAAATATCTCTGTAGCATTAGGTGCCCATTCTCTTATTTGATAGGAGTTCCCAAGGTCTGTAAGTCCATAATATTTGTAGGAGTCAGACATCTGATCTATATCGCCGAATATATTTTTAAGCTTGTCTTGTGTTTCCAGGTAATGAGATATCCTTTTATTGATTTTATCTTCAAAAGGTTGTAGCCATGGGTCATTTTTTACAAATACAGGTGTTTCCATATTATCAGGATGGGTTTCGTGTTTAACAATAAAATGAATTGATGAATCATTGAAAGCCTCTGTATGAACAATTTTATAATCATAAATCTTAATAATTATAATATCAGGACTTTAATGTTTCAATTATAGCAATTTACTAATGGCTTATTTGTATTCCAAAATACATAAAGTCCTTAAGTAATACACATTTTGTTTTGGATATTGAAGATCTCATATGATACCTTACAAAACTTAGGATGACATGTAAATATTTTCGGAATTGCATTATTATACTAATATACTAACTGCAATTTGAATAGAATCATAATTTGTGAAAAATTGATGGAGAATTAAAGATTAAAATTGTTTTGAGAATTGTAACTTTGTCAGTGTTTACTGAAAAAATTGCAGTCTTTTTAATTTTATACTGTTTGAAAGTCTTTTCAGCTAGTTAGTTAAGTATGGTTGTTAAGAATGTAGAGGTATTATTGAGGTAAAATGAAATTATGGAATTACAAAGAATAAAACAACGTTTTGGAATAATCGGAAATTCATTTGGATTAAACAGGGCCATAGATGTTGCTGTTCAAGTGGCTCCAACAGATTTATCGGTATTAATTACAGGAGAAAGTGGTACAGGTAAAGAAGTATTTCCAAAGATAATACACCAGTTTAGTACAAGGAAACACGGAGCCTATATCGCAGTAAACTGTGGCGCTATTCCTGAGGGAACAATCGATTCAGAGTTGTTTGGTCATAAAAAAGGATCTTTTACAGGAGCACTGTCTGATAGAAAAGGTTATTTTGAAGAAGCCGATGGAGGTACTATTTTTTTAGATGAGATAGGAGAATTGCCATTAGCTACCCAGGTAAGATTATTACGGGTACTTGAAGCAGGTGAATTTATAAAAGTTGGTTCTTCAGAAGTGTTTAAGACCAATGTTCGTGTGGTTGCAGCCACCAACGTTAAAATGGCAAAGGCGATTCAGGAGGGTAAATTCAGAGAAGATTTGTTCTATCGATTAAATAGCGTACCTATTACCATTCCTCCACTTAGAGAAAGAACGGAAGATATATATTTATTATTTCGTAAGTTTGCCAACGATTTTTCGGAGAAATACAGGATGCCAGCCATTAAATTGCAACCGGAAGCTGTTGATATTTTAACACGTTACAGGTGGCCCGGAAATGTTCGTCAGCTAAAGAATATTACGGAACAAATATCTGTTATTGAAGGAGAACGGGATTTGTCAGCTTCGGTTCTTCAAAACTATATACCTTATCATGCCGGAGATAATCTACCTGCCATTATGGAAGGTAAGTCTTCTTCAGAGAACTCTTTTTCAAATGAAAGGGAAATCCTGTATAAAGTACTTTTCGATATGAAAAAGGATATGGGCGATTTGAAAAAACTGGTTCTGGAAATGATTCAGCACGATGGTGCCATTAATGTTAAGGGTGAGCATGCACAGATCATTAAAAAATTATATAACAATGATGTGGAATTAGTTGATGATGAAGATTCTGTTTCCTCTCCGGTTATCATCAATAAACAAGCACGGAGTGATATTGATCATGATAGCATTGAGGATACAGAAGAGTTTGTTGAGGAATCGCTATCACTGGAGGATAAGGAAATAGAATTAATAAAAAAGGCATTAGATAAGTATAATGGTAAAAGAAAATATGCGGCCAGAGAATTAGGCATATCAGAACGTACATTATACCGGAAAATAAAAGAATATAACATCTCAAATTAACAAAATAAAGCATAAACAAAAAGAGTGGTTGTCAGATAGGAAATTGTTGCAAGCTTATTATTCTATTAAAAATTAAGGATTGTAAAGGCATTACATCTCTGAAAAATGATTTATACCAACTCTTGCTAATTAATTATTCATGAAGCAATTATTTATTGTTGCCATATTATCCGTTTATTTGGTTTCCTGTTCAATCAGGTTTACTTTAAAAGGATCCTCGGTGCCTGACAATTTAGAAACCTTTACCGTTGAGTATTTCGAGAACCGAGCACCATTGATTAACCCGATGTTAAGTCAGAATTTTACTGAATCGTTAAAGGATCGGATTACAAATGAATCGCGCCTTAGTTTGTTGGAAAGAAATGGAGATGTCAGTTTCTCAGGTGAAATAAATGGATATAGTATTCGTCCGATGGCAATTCAGGCAGATGCTGTTTCTGCACAAACGCGGCTGACAGTATCTGTTAAAGTGAGGTATAGAAATTTTAAAAATCCAAAAGATAATTGGGAATCAACATTTAGCGCTTATGAAGAGTTTCCGAGTGAGCAGAATATTACAGATGTGGAAAGTGAATTAACGGAGTTGATTATTGACCAAATTACAGAGGATATTTTTAACAAAGCGTTTTCGGATTGGTAATGAATAGAGATGGGTTTATTGACATATTAAAGAATCCGAATCAGGTTTCAGAGCAAACTATTATTCAGTTAAAAGAAATTCTTGACGAATATCCCTTTTTTCAGGCTGGTAGGATGTTGCTTTTGAAAAATATGCACAAACTTAATCATATCAGATATAATAGTGAACTGAAGCACTCAGCTGCCTATATTCCTGATCGAAGTAAGCTGTTTTTTTTAATCAATGAATCAGGAGTAACACATAATCAGGTTGAAGCAGCAGTTGAGGAAGTTTCAATTGAAGAACCTGAGGAGGTTGAAAATAATGCGGTTGAAAATACTTCAATAGAAGAGAGTAAGCCGGAGGGTAAATCAGATACTCAGCAGGCATCTGAAATTGAAGAAAAGCAAGAGGAGAATAAAACAGAAAAGCCCTCAGTTACAGCCACTGAAAACTACTTAAACGCTTCAGATGTATATTCAGGTGATGATGGAAATGTTTATAATTTCTCATTTTCAGGTAAGGATAAACCCAAACGCAAAGAACCTGTTGAGGAATTAGATGATATTGTATTTCCCTCAGCGGATTTGTTAGATTATGAAACCACCACCTCTGCAGGATATACACTGCCAAAACTGGAGGAAGTTGAAAATGTTGATCCCAATGAGAGTAAAACATTTTCAGACTGGTTACATGTAATGAGGTATACTGCAGCCGAAGAAAAGCAAGAAAAGTCTGGTGGAAATAAGAAAGGCATGGATTTAATCAATAACTTTTTAAACGCACAGCCTAAAATAATTCCTTCTACTTCAAATCCTGCTAAATCAGTTGATTTATCCGTGGGTAAGTCAGAATCGCAGGAGGATATTTTATCCGAGACACTGGCTGAAATTTACATCAAACAAGGGCATAAATCCAGGGCTATTTCAATTTTCGAAAAATTGCGCTTGAAATATCCTGAAAAAAATGTTTACTTTGCACGGCGAATTAGCGACTTGAAAGAAAATTAATAAATTATAAAAAAGAAATTATGTATTCAGTTGTTTCTGTACTGGTAATTATTGTAAGTATCCTTTTAATACTTATTGTTTTGGTTCAGGATTCAAAAGGAGGTGGATTGGCATCTAATTTTTCTTCTTCGAATCAAATAATGGGTGTAAGAAAAACAACCGATTTTCTGGGTAAAGCTACATGGTATTTAGCCGGAGGGTTATTAGTATTATCATTAGTTGCAGTAATGGTTCTTGAAAGACCAGGAGTAGAAAGTGGTTCGGAACTTGACCAGAAATTAGATCAGATAGCACAGCCTCAAACAAGTACTCCAGTGTTTCCAACTGCTCCGGCAGCTGATGAACAAGGAGCTGAGCAGGATGCTTCTACAACAGGTGAGCAATAGCAGACAATAAAGCTCATTAAAAATATAGAGTGTCAGTATGTCATAATACTGGCACTTTTTTTATGCCCAAAAGTAAGTGGTTGACATTTAGGTGAAATAGAGCGACATTTGCACAGGTGTTTATTCTTATTGATGATCTTGAAATGGGTGAGGGGTGACATGAAAGTGAAATTATGACAGTATTTCAGCACTTAAAGATTCAATTATTACTATGGCACAGTTTATGACAAAGCAATACGGAAATTAAAAAAATGTTTAACTTTTAAACGAATAAAAATATGTCACAATTAAAAGGAAAGATTCTTGCCGGAAAGATCTTAGTAAAGCCTCAGGCTGCTGAAACAAAAACTGCTAGTGGAATCATTATTCCTGACTCGGCTAAAGAAAAACCGCTTCAAGGAGAAGTTGTATTGGTTGGAGCCGAAAAAAAAGATGAGAAAATGGAAATTGCTGTTGGAGATGTTGTATTGTATGGTAAATATGCCGGAACAGAATTAAACATTGAAGGCGTTGATTATCTGCTAATATCTCAGTCAGACGTATTGTACATTAACTAATTCATAAACGATTAAGCTTAAAAATAACAGAAATGGCTAAAGAAATAAAATTCGATATTGAAGCTCGTGATTTACTTAAAAAAGGTATTGACGAGTTAGCTAATGCAGTTAAAGTAACCCTTGGACCAAAAGGAAGAAACGTAATCATAGATAAAAAATTCGGAGCGCCGGCTATTACTAAAGATGGTGTTTCAGTTGCCAAAGAAATTGAGTTAAAAGATCCTTATGCAAATATGGGTGCTCAAATGGTTAAAGAAGTGGCTTCAAAAACTGCAGATAATGCAGGGGATGGAACTACTACCGCTACTGTTTTAGCTCAGTCAATTGTTGGTGTAGGTTTAAAAAATGTAACAGCGGGTGCTAACCCAATGGAGCTTAAAGCTGGTATCGACAAAGCTGTTAAAGCTGTAAAAGAAAGTATTGCTGCACAATCACAAGAAATCGGTGATCATACTGAGAAAATTGAGCAGGTGGCTAAAATTTCTGCAAATAATGATGCTGAAATAGGTCGTTTGATTGCTGAAGCAATGGAGAAAGTAGGCCAGGAAGGTGTTATTACTGTTGAGGAAGCAAAAGGTATTGAAACTACTGTAGAGGTAGTTGAAGGTATGCAGTTCGACAGAGGATATATTTCTCCTTACTTTGTTACCAATACAGAAAAGATGGCAACAGAGATGGATAATCCATATATCTTGATTCACGATAAAAAAATATCAACCATGAAGGACTTACTTCCTGTATTGGAAGCAACAGCTCAAACAGGTCGTCCTTTGTTAATTATTGCTGAAGATGTTGATGGTGAGGCATTGGCAACATTAGTGGTAAACCGTTTACGTGGATCGTTAAAGGTAGCTGCTGTTAAAGCTCCTGGTTTTGGCGACAGAAGAAAAGAAATGCTTCAGGATATTGCAGTACTTACAAATGGTACTTTAATTACAGAAGAGGTTGGTCTTAGTCTTGAGCAAGCAACTTTAGAAATGCTTGGTGAAGCAGAAAAGGTATCTATCGACAAGGAAAATACAACTATTGTAAATGGTGCTGGATCTAAAGAAGTGATTGATGCAAGAACAGAGCAGATTAAGTCTCAGATTGCCAATACAACTTCAGATTACGATAAAGAGAAGTTACAAGAGCGCCTGGCTAAATTAGCTGGAGGTGTGGCTGTATTGTACGTTGGTGCTGCTTCTGAAATGGAAATGAAAGAGAAGAAAGATCGTGTTGACGATGCATTAAGTGCTACTCGTGCAGCTGTTGAGGAAGGAATTGTTCCCGGAGGTGGTGTTGCCTTAATCCGTGCTATTGAAGTGCTTGACGGAATCAAAGGAGATACTGATGATGAAAATACAGGTATAGAGATTGTAAAAAGAGCTATTGAAGAGCCATTGCGTCAGATCGTAGCAAATGCTGGTAAAGAAGGTGCTGTGATTGTACAAAAAGTAAGGGAAGGTAAAGATGATTTTGGTTACAATGCCAGAGTTGATGAGTACCAGAACTTTTATGCATCAGGTGTAATTGATCCTGCAAAAGTGACTCGTATCGCACTTGAAAATGCAGCTTCAATTGCCGGTATGTTCTTAACAACAGAGTGTGTAATTGTTGAAGAGCAAGAGGATGAGCCTGCTGCACCACCAATGGGTGGAATGGGCGGAGGAATGCCCGGGATGATGTAATATACATCCATATATAAATAAATCGTAAGATTTTATTCAAGCCGGTACATCATGAATGTATCGGCTTTTTTTATTCAATCTGCATGTAGATTAATTATTCAGTAGTTTAATTATACCCATTTCACTATGAGATTGTCGTTAAATAATTTTAGAGATATTAAGTTTATTAAAGACACAAATTATTGCTTTACTCGGCATATCCATAGTTACGACGATATTTTGTAACGCAGTATACATTGAATAGAATGAAATTATAGCGCTAATATCATTGGGATTAAACTCAGATACTAATGTTTTTATATTTTTTTGGTCATTAAACCATTTAGGTATTCTTTTGTTAATTATGAAATCTATGAGGTATGGCACTATGAATTTATCTACATTTTTTTAAATTTGTTAGTGTCGATTTATTACAAACAAAATAACAAACTGTCATGAAATTTGAATTACCTACATTACCCTATGCAGCAAATGCATTAGAACCAGTTATCTCAGAAAAGACAATTGGGTTTCATTATGGTAAGCATCATCAGGCTTATGTGAACAACTTAAATAACCTTGTTGAAGGAACCGAATTTGCTGATGCCGATTTGGAAACTATCATTAAAAAGTCGCAAGGTGGCATTTTTAATAATGCAGCTCAGGTATGGAATCATACCTTCTATTTTACATCTTTTTCTCCTGAGGGAGGAGGCGATCCAACAGGTTCTTTAGCCGTAGCTATTGATAAAGAATTCGGAAGCTTTGACGCTTTTAAAGAGGCTTTTGGTAAAGCTGCAGCAACACTATTTGGTTCTGGTTGGGCATGGCTGGTAAAAGATGCTGATGGAAAATTAAAGATCGTTCAGACAAGTAATGCTGCAAACCCAATGACAGATGGATTAACACCTATCCTGACCTGTGATGTCTGGGAGCATGCCTATTACCTGGATTATCAAAATAAACGACCTGATTATATTGCTGGTTTTTGGAAGGTTGTTGACTGGAATATTGTCGGATCACGATACTAATATTTTATAAATTCCCTTATTATGCTAAAAGATCTAATATTAAAAAACCGAAGTTACCGTCGGTTCTATCAGGATAAACCAATCCATACTGATGAATTAGTTGAGTTGGTAGACCTGGCTCGTCTTTCTCCTTCGGCGCGTAATGCCCAACCACTTAAATACATTCTTTCGAATACTCCGAAGATGAATAGTGTTATTTTTAAGCATTTATCATGGGCCGGATATTTAACAGATTGGTCGGGGCCAGAAGAAGGTGAAAGACCAGCTGCTTATATTATCATGATAAATGACACCTCCATTTCGTCTAACTTTTTTAGTGATAACGGAATTGCTTCTCAAAGTATCATGCTGGGGGCTGTGGAAAAAGGTTATGGAGGTTGTATTATTGGATCTGTTGAAAGATTACAACTTCAAAGGGAATTGAATATTCCATCAAAATATAAAGTGGTACAAGTGATTGCTTTAGGGGTACCCAAAGAAGAAGTAGTAATTGAAGAGTTGAATAAGGATCATAAATATTGGAGAGACTTAAAAGAAGTACATCACGTACCCAAAAGAAACCTTTCTGATATTATTGTGAAATTATAAAAGTATTTGTTTTTAAGGACTTGAAGCCTAACCTAAATCATCGTATATTTAGGTTAGGCTATTTTTTTATATGGCATAATATAAAAAATTAAAGTATGAAAAATCAACTTATCTTATCCTTTTTAACATTGTTTTTGAGTGTTGGTATATATGCCCAGTTTGATAGGGATTCATTGTTATTTAGAGGTGTTGTTATGGAAGGAGATAGTTTATTTGTACTTCCATATGCCAAATATGTTGTTAACAATGATCAAGGCTATATGACTAACGATAAAGGACAATTTTCATTTTGGGCTCAGAATGGGGATATTGTACGATTTTCATATGTTGGATTTAAATCACTTTATGTGCAGATAAATGATTCATTAGCCAATAGGAATTTTTTGATGGGAGTTTTTTTAAGTAAGGATACCATTGAGCTTTCAGAAGTTGTTATTCTGCCACAAATAACCAATCCCAATGCTGCAGCCCGCAATATGCCATTATTGAGAACTCCGGAAGAAACAGTGGGGCAGCACAATGTTGATGTGTCTGCTTATCAGGCAAAAACACAACCTGTAACAGAATGGGATGCGGAAATGAATCAGAAAAACTTTATACAGGCCAGATCCAATGATGTGGCATACCGAGGTCAGATTCAACCAACTCAAATGATTGGAATCAGTAATGTATCGGTACAACAGGCACTCACTCGTGCTAAAATCGAAAAGCTTAAAGAGCCCAAAAAGGTGTTTATTTCTCAGGCCGAGTGGGAATTCTTAATTACATCATATCAGGAAAAAATGAATTCCGGAATGCTGAAGAATTTAAAATAATCCATTGTCGAATAAATGATCTCAGACGGTTTCAGGTCTGAAGTTGTTACTAATGCATTTGCGATCATCCGATCTGTTATTGATACCCCGGATTAAAAGAGATGCTAATGTTTTTCAATTCCCTTTACTCATCTTCAGAAGCCAATATTCCCGGCTAATTTACTTTCTAATAACTTTATGTTCTGATTATTACCTGAGTTTTTACCATTTTTTCAGTAAACTATACTAAAGAAAATAAATTATTATTTTATATTTGACGATCTTTTTTTAAACAAAAATATCATATGCCGGATAAAATATTTTAAGTAGAAATCAGCGTATACCTAAACGTACCACAGTACTAGTAAACTTAACCATGCTGAATATACCACACCAGATAATATGTAGAATATTTATCGACAACAAACATACATTAAGTAAAAAACGAATAAAGACATGTGTATTGTTAAAGAAAACAATACCCTGTTTCACAAAGAAC
>JBNKRV010000212.1:0-5093 GCA_050296935.1 Marinilabiliaceae bacterium
AATGTGCTTGATGTTATTTAAGGAACGGTTCTGATGGACTGCTTGCTTATAGAGAACCGTTCCCGATTTCCGGCATTTGAGAAGCAATAGCATTGCAGGTTAACTTTAGGAACGGTTCTATACAACCATCAGGGGAATTAGAACCGTTCCCTGACTTTTCTGAAAGTAATAATTCAGTGACTGTCCATAAAGTAGGGTGTTTGGAGTATGAAAATCGAATTACGGTTAATACAAAAAGAATATCATCTGTAAATTTTAATTCGTAAGAATTAACTTAAATAGTAATCCTTCGTATACCAATTATTTCTTAGCTTGCAGACTTCCCTGGATCAACCTCAATAAAGTGGATAAATGAAGATGAGTGAGATATGGGAATTTATGAATGAGACATGATGAGTACATGCATTTTTGATGAAATTAAAGGGTAATAAAGCATTGCGACTTTTAAGTTTTTACTTGTTTTTTTTAAATATGGTAATCTTTCATATTTTTGAGGCATTAATTATATATATCGAACAGATGAATTCATGTGTTTTTTATGATAAGAAGTGATGTGTTATATCTGCAAATATAGATGTCGCATTCGGAGTTCTTGCAAATTACAAATAATAAATTGAAAAGACGTAAGTTAAATGCTGAGATTTCTAATCATAATAATTAAAGAATATAATAATAACGATTCATCTCATACAAATAAAAACCGCTGTTTTTCGCAAAATTCATGCTGCAGGTATATGGATAATAACCCATGTTATTTTGTTGTTAACATGGATGTAAGTTTATCCGGTGTCATGTCTTTTTTTAAAACATTATATATTGATGTGATCACGAACGGCTGTTGCCGTTCGTACATTATTAAATACTGATTATGGAGCGCCTGAAGGAATTAAAAAGAAACCTCTCATTTTTTGAAAATCAAATAGAGAACGCATATAAACAGTTTGAACAAGAAATGTTTGATATGTTTAATGCGGTTGTAGAAACTACATCTGTCTTCATTACAATTATTCAGAATGAAAAGTTTGTCTTTATAAATTCTACAGGTATTAAGTTGTTAAACATTAAAGAATCTAAAGATATTTTAGGGAAAAGTATTTATGCTGTTTTACATCCCGATTCTCATCAAATCATCAAATCGCATATAGGTTGTTTACATAAAAAACAATCAGACCCGCACATTAAATTGAAGTTATTAAAATCCACAGGCGTTTATTTAAGCCTGGAAGTAAATTCGATACCCATTGTATATAAAGGGGAACAAGCTGAAATATTAGTTGGAAGAGATATTGCTGAAGATATTATTCAAGAGGAGAATACAGAGGGGTGTTTAAGATTAGACTTTAACACTAATCCAATATGGAATTGGGAATGGGATGTTGTAAATGATGATGTAGACTGCTCTCCTACTTATTATACCATATTGGGCTATAATCCAAAGGAAGTATTATCAGCCAGGAGTATATGGAATGACAGAATTCATCCGGAAGATAGAGAAAGAGTTGATAAAATAAAAACCGATGTACTCAGGAATAAAATCAGGAAATATTCATATGAAGCACGGATGCTCCATGCAGATGGCTCCTATCGATGGATTTATGTTCTGGGTTTTAAAGTGGGTTATAACCAGGAAAGAAAGGTAGACAGAATATTCGGCATTGGTATGGATATTCACGAGAAAAAACTTTCTGAACTTGAACTCACAAAGCAAGAACTACAATTTAAAACTTTAGCCGATAATATACCTGATGTTATTGTTCGTTATGATACAAACTTCAAACGTACCTATGTAAATAATGAGTATTTGAGAATAACAGGGTTTACTAATGATCAAATAATTGGATATTCACCTTCTGATTTTTCCTGTCTGCCAACGGATGTTGAACAAAAAATTGAAAACCTTTTGAATGACGTTGCACAAAACATGCAATTAAAAAAAATGGATATCAGACTACCAACAGATAAAGGATATAGAAATATTAGCCTGAAGGCTGTTCCTGAGTTTGATATGGAAGGGAATGTGGTTAGTATTCTGACTATAGGCAGGGATCTCACTGAGATGAAGGAGAATATTGATGAAGTTATTAAAATATCAGAAGAATTAAAGGAAAAAGAAAAAACATTTCGCGAGATTTTTGAAAACTCCAATGATAATATTTACTTAATCGAAGTTACCGGGGATTTACGTTTTAAGTATTTTGATTTAAATCCTGCATTTGAAAAAGCCACAGGTTACAAACGAAACGAATTAATTGGAAAATATCACGAAGAAGTTTTACCTGAAAATATTGTCGAAGCAAGAAATAAGCAATATAGTTATTGCGTAAAAAATAAAGTTTCCATACTAAATAAGGAAGTTACATTAGAACTGCCTACAGGAACACGCACTTTTCAATCCAGCATAATTCCATTATTCAATTCAGCTGGAAATGTTTATCGGATTATGGGAATATATCGTGACATTACAGCTAATAAACATTATGAACACCAATTAGAAAATTCGCTTCATTTTATAGAAAAAATTGTAGATTCTATTCCTACTCCAATCTATGTAAAAGATAAAAAACATAGGTTTATCCTATCCAACAAAGCTCATAATAAGTTAAGAGGCGTTCCTCAAGGTAAAATAATAGGGAAAACCGATTTTGATCTTTTCCCGGAAAAAGAAGCCCGGGGATTTTGGGAAAGAGAAGAAAATATCTTTGCAACTGGTAATGAAATGATGACTGAAGATATTATATCAGGGAATAACGAAGATCAGAGAGATGTGTTACTGCGTAAAGCCGTTTTTACTGGTCCGGATGCAATGCTGTATTTAACAGGTACAGTTGTGGACATTACCGAACAGAAACAAAGTGTAAGACAAATTGAAATGTTCGGATATGCCCTGGATAATGCTTCTGATTCAATCTTCATTGCAAAGGCCGGATATTCTGGATATATATATGTAAACAACCAAGCTTGTAGTTCTTTAGAATATAGTCGCAGTGAATTATTGAAATTGTCTGTTTTTGATTTTGATATGAATATGACTCCAGAAATATTAAATCAAATAATGTTAACAGCAAAACCGAATGTTTCATCCTCTTTCGAATCTTTACATAAAACAAAAACAGGAAAAATATTTCCAGTTGAAATTAGTAGACGAATGTACCAATACAATGGTGAATCTTACTATTTTCTTATTGCAAAGGACATCACTGAACGAAAACAAGCAGAAATAGCGTTGCGTGAAAGTGAACAACGATACCGGGAAATGTTTAATAATTCCCACGACTGCATTAATCTTTTCGAAGTTCTTGAAAATGGACAGTTTCGATTACTGGATGCAAATTTACAATACGAAAAAGAAATTGATCCTGATTGTAAAGAACATATTGGGAATACAATAGAAGAAAATGCTGCTCCGGAAGTTGCTAAAATAATCAATGCAAAATATCAACATTGTGTCGACCGTGGTACAATCACAAAAGAAACGATGCAATTACCTATGCCACAAGGAGAAAGGATATATGATTCTTATTTGATACCAATCCGTAATGATTTAGGTAAGATATACCGTATTATGGGGATAACTAAGGATATTACCAGAGAAATTGAGGCAAAGAATGAACTTGATTCCAGTCGCAACCGCTTGTTAAAGGCAGAGCTGGTAGCTTCTATAGGTCACCTTGAATATGATTACTCATCCGGGATTTACTATTGGTCGGATGGAGCATACGAGATTTTTAAAGTACCATCCCATTTAAGAAAACCGGGTACAAATGATTTTCGTGAACTAATACATCCTGACGAAAGAGAAACTGTAAACAATGCAATTAAAACAGCCGTTGATAATCTCGGTATATTCGAAAATGTGTACAGGATTATTGATTTTCAAGGAAATGAAAAAGTAATTCATGCCACAGGGCAAGTACAAATTGATTCAAATGGAAAACAAGGGAACTTTTTTGGTATTATACAAGATATTACCCTACTGTACAACATGAATACTAAATTATATATTGAAGAAGAAAAATACAGAATACTGGCAGAAAATTCACCTGTTGGTATTTATTTGAGTATTGATGGTACACCAAATTATGCAAATGATACATTCCTGAAGATGATTGAAATTGATTCATTTGATTCGCTATTGAAAATGGATCTTATGGAGTTAGTTGCTCAGGAAGATAAAGATAGAATTAATCATTTAATAGATAAAATTAAGACTGGCGAAATAAAGTCTTCACATTTTAAATTTACATTGCATAATAATCAATCCACATCTAAATATTTTGAAATATTTGCAACCTCGTTTACAGTGAATCAATTAAAGTATTTTCAATTTATTGCACTAGATATCACTGATGATTTTGAGAATGAACGAATTCGCCAACAACTAACAGCAAGTGCACTTCATATAGAAAAAACGAAGAGATTTACTAATGAAATTGAGACCACACTTAATGCAATTATCGCAGAAAATAACAAAATAAATTTATCTGACTTTAAGTCAATTTCAGATATAATCAAAACCTATTCACAATCAGATAAAGAATGGGAACAAATCAGCACATTAATTGAAAGTGTACACCCTCAATTTGTTAGTCGATTAAAGAGCATTTGTCCATCTCTTTCTGCTTACGACATAAAACATTGTGCTTGTATCCGATTAAATTTTGAAACTAAAGAAATAGCTCGTTTTTTCAATGTAAAGCCTGAATCAATTCAAACAGCCAGAAGGCGGCTTAAAAAGAAACTGAATCTTTCAACAGCTATAGATTTGCGTGACTACATTTTTAATATTTAGCAAAAATTCAACACAAAACACTTAATTGTTTACAATTTAAATATTATGACCTGAATGAAGTAAAATGAACTATGCACTGATTTTACGAGACTGTAAATTCAACTCTGTCTATAATTGAATAATCCCAATGTTACTAGTATTAACCTGAGTTCGATATAAATTAATGGCTCAAATCGCTTATAAATATTGAGTTTCAAGGAATGTTTGCGAAAGCATAGCGGGCTATGGTAAGCAAATATGACGCAGAAAATCGGTATTTATAAGTGACATTCATAGCTTTTCAGTAAATCAATCATTTACTGAA
>JBNKRV010000213.1:0-5346 GCA_050296935.1 Marinilabiliaceae bacterium
GAAAAACCTAAAAATCAGTGCACTTCACTAAAAGAAAAGAACTCACTGCGTTCAAACAGCTTTTCTTTCTTAACGTTTCGTTTACTGATTTTTTTAACGCTTTTTCATGAAGGCGGAAATGCTACCCTGATATTTGAAAGATACATTATAACCCGTTAGAAATAAAGATTATGCTAAGGTTAAATAGTTTATACCGGACACTAATGAAAAATATTATAAATTACTTTTTGATTTGATTCTTTTGAAGGTAAGGGCAATCCGTACACTTGTGAATTTGTACCAATTGTTGCTACATTTATTTCTTTTACTTCTTTATCTTTTATCATATCCAACCTTAAATGTCCATAAACAAATAGAAGTATCAGAATGCCTTGAGGTAGGTGCAGATTAGAGACTTTTATCTTTTGATCTGTAATGAGTTCTGTTATTGATGAATTAATCCAATAAATTAAAAAGCTTAAACCTCCCATTCCAAAATACAGACAGGCTTTGTTCAATACGCATGCTATCCACCTGAGTATAAGCCACAACTCCTCGACTTACCAGAGGAGTATATGTATATTATGAATGGTTGGTTTGAGCCTATCATTATAAACTGATACAAATCATATTTGCATTTTTAATCCTCAAAGGATCATAAATAAAACGAATTCATGCACTAGCTAAACAACAGAATATAAATAGCCATTATCACTGAATCTGTTTGTTCTTTTGCATCAATAAACGAATTATTTTTATTCTTCGCAGCTTTGTTTCCAGATATTTGCATCTCAAATACTTTTTCACCCCTTAATTAACTATACCTATGATATTTATAACATTTTTCTCACATCCCGAATTCATAGTTTTCCACGCATATTAGAGCATTTTACTCTAGCCAAAACGCTCATTTTTCCGTATATTTATAGATAATGTAAAAAATTAAAAGTCATGGGTAAGAAAATATTGATTACTGGAGCAAGCGGTGGTTTTGGCTATTTAACTTGTAAAACTTTAATAGCACAAGGATATCAGGTTACCGGAACCATGCGAACAAAAACCGGCAGGAATGAAATTATTGCCAAGGATCTGAAAATGTTAGGGGTACATGTCATTGAAATGGATGTTACAGATGAATCAAGCGTAAATAAGGGTGTAGAACAGGCCATAAATACAATGAATGGTTTAGATGTACTAATTAATAACGCAGGAGTTGGTGTTTTAGGTATGCAGGAACACTTTACGCCTGAAGACATGCAGAAAGTTTTTGATATTAATGTATTTGGAGTTCAAAGAGTAACACGTGCGGCTCTACCATATTTAAGAGAACAACACAAAGGTACATTAATATTTACTTCAAGTATATTGGGGCGAATTACCATGCCATTTTATGGAGTATATAATGCATCAAAATGGGCATTGGAGGCTTTAGCTGAAAATTACAGAATTGAATTATCTCATTTTGGAATTGAAGTATGTATTGTTGAACCTGGTGGATACCCTACTACATTTATGGAAAATCTTATTAAACCAAGTGATCATAGTCGCAATAAGTCCTATGGTACTTACATGAGAGCTCCTGATGAAATGTTTGATGGCTATCAACAAGCTATGAGTCATTATGAGGATCAAAAACCGGATCGAGTTGCAGATGCCATTTCAAACTTGATTAACACTCCTTTGGGTGATAAACCCATACGTACAATTGTTGATTCTATGGGAATGGGGCAATATATTGATGAATACAATAAGAAGCTCGATAAAATTACATTTGGTATATATTCAGCCTTTGGAACCGAAGATATGTTAACTGTAAAACATCCTTTAACCAAAGAGCATATGTAATACCGATTAAAATTCAAAATGCTACTTCTAGTACACTTCGTTCCTGAAGTAGCTTGAATTCTGCTAGCATTATACCGGTGTATCTATAGTTTAATGGGTATAATATGATAGATTATTTATTTTCTTGTTTTAAGGAAAGACATTGGTTTAAGGTCTTTCCTTTTTTTTTGAGCAGAGAATTCAATGATAGTATCGAAATTATAACCTCCAAAGACCTTCATATTCAAACAGAAGAATCATGTATTTATAACATTAAATAAAAACCTTGATATTACAAAATAACCACCCTAATAGCTTCATCTTAACTACATTACACCAAAACACAAACACTCAACAAACTAATAATAAATTTATTGAGCAATATATCATTTTCAATGAAAACGATATATTAATATTAATTGACGATTTCATGACTTAAAGTTTGATGTATAAATGTTTTTTTTGAATAAAATCTACATCATTTAAGGGGACGTCTAAAAACTCTCAAAATGGGTTAAATACAAGGCGTGTGAAAAACTCAAGAGGTAGATAAGAAAGCTTTATTTTTGAGGCTTTCAAAGCTCGGAAAATGTGAGTTTACTGCCGTAAATGATCATTTTAAGAGCTAGACTAACGAAAAAAAAGAGTTTTCTTGCTGACACAAAATAGGAACTCCTAAAAGGTCTCATATTATCATACGGAATAGCAATAGAGGATCAATTCAACTTTAATGTAAAAAATGCCTTTTCGATTTAATAATTCCGAAAAGGCATAAGAAGATTTTCTTCGAATATATTTTACTTAATTGTATATCTCTTTTTTGGCTGCTTTTAATGTATTCAATAATAAAGAAGCAATAGTCATTGGACCTACCCCACCAGGAACAGGAGTTATATATGAACACTTTGGAGCCACTTCATCATATGCCACATCTCCTTTCAATTTCCATCCTGATTTAGTCAAATCGCTTTTAACACGTGTTGTACCTACATCAATTACAACAGCACCTTCTTTAACCATATCTTCTTTAACAAATTCAGGAACTCCAATAGCTGCAATAATTATATCTGCCTGCAAACAAACCTCTTTAAGGTTTGCTGTACGACTATGACATACTGTAACTGTAGCATCGCCTGGATACCCCTTCTGTGAAAGTAAGATACTCATTGGACGACCTACAATATTACTTCGTCCTAATACGACAACATGTTTCCCTGATGTTTCAATTTTATAACGCTCAATTAATTCCATGATTCCCTGAGGAGTTGCAGAAACAAATGCAGGAGACCCAATACTCAACCTACCGACATTTTGAGGATGAAAACCATCGACATCTTTTCTGAAATCAACTGCATCAGTTACTTTTTCTTCTGAAATGTGCTTTGGTAATGGTAATTGAACAATAAACCCATCAATATCAGCATCCTTATTAAGTTCTTCAACTTTAGCTAATAGTTCTTCTTCAGTAACATCGTTTTCGAAACGAATTAAAGATGATTTATATCCCACATATTCACAGGCCTTAATTTTGGCTGCAACATAGGTTTCACTCCCTCCATCATGTCCAACTAAAACTGCTGCCAGATGAGGAATTTTACCTCCTGCTTCTTTAATTTTTGCTACTTCAGCAGCTATTTCATCTTTCACCTTTTGAGAAGTGGTTTTTCCATCAATAATTTGCATCATCATTAGTTAATAAGTTTATAAAGATCAAAAAGTTAATGTTCATATGGTTTTCACTATACAAACTTCTGACTTTGACAAGTAACTTTTTTCTATCGTCTTCCGAAAGGCATATTTTGCATCATACGCCCCATGTTATTTCCTTTGGTCATCATGCGCATTACCTTACGGGTATCATCAAATTGCTTGATTAATCTATTCACTTCCTGAATATTTGTACCACTACCGGAAGCAATTCTCTTTCGTCGGCTACCATTTAAAATAGAAGGATTCTCTCTTTCGTCAGGAGTCATTGAATAAATAATCGCCTCAATTCCTTTAAATGCATCATCATCAAAATCCATATTTTTCAATGCTTTTCCCATTCCAGGTATCATCCCTGCCAAATCTTTCAGGTTTCCCATTTTTTTGATTTGCTGAATCTGGCTTAAAAAGTCGTTGAAACTAAACTGGTTCTTCGCAATTTTCTTTTGAAGTTTTTTCGCTTCATCGGCATCAAATTGCTCCTGAGCACGCTCAACAAGAGATACGATATCACCCATACCCAGTATCCTGTCGGCCATACGGTTAGGATGGAAAACATCCAAAGCTTCCATTTTCTCACCTGTACCTACAAACTTAATGGGTTTATTAACAACACTTCTGATAGAAAGTGCAGCACCACCTCGGGTATCACCATCAAGTTTTGTTAAGATTACCCCGTCAAAATTTAGCCTGTCGTTAAATTCTTTTGCGGTATTCACAGCATCCTGACCAGTCATTGAATCCACCACAAACAGAATTTCTTCTGGATTAATGGCCTTTTTAATGGCTGCAATTTCATTCATCATCTGTTCATCAACCGCCAATCGACCTGCAGTATCGACAATAACCAAATCATGACCATTAGCTTTAGCATGCTTAATACCATCTTTAGCTAATTTTACAGGATCATTATTACCTTCTTCTGTATAAACAGGAACACCTATCTGCTCCCCTAGAATCTGTAGCTGGTTAATCGCAGCAGGACGATAAACGTCACCTGCAACTAACAATGGATTTTTACCTCTCTTATTTTTTAATAAACTGGCTAATTTTCCTGTGTGGGTTGTTTTACCAGACCCCTGTAAACCAGCCATTAATATTACTGCCGGATTACCATTTATATTAACATCTACCGAATCTCCCCCCATCAATAGTGCAAGTTCATCATGCACTATTTTCACCATCATCTGACCTGGCTGTACAGCATTTAAAACATTAGCTCCTAATGCCTTCTCCTTTACTGTTTCGGTAAATGTTTTGGCTGTTTTATAGTTAACATCAGCATTCAAGAGCGCCCTACGCACCTCTTTTAAAGTTTCGGCAATATTAATTTCCGTAATTTTACCCTGACCTTTTAAGAGTTTAAAGGATCGTTCCAGTTTTTCTGACAGATTATCAAACATTGTATTTACTTTTAAATTTCAGTTTGCAAAAATATAAAATATTTGCATATGCGCATGAGAGTATCATCAAGAAAACCAATAGATTTTGATAGTATATTTATATTTATTTAATCCAATACACAACTTCAAAACGTAAGCGTCTCATATATAACACACTAGTAGATTACTGAATTTTCAGACAAGTGATATTTCTTAAAAATGTTACATCTATTTTTTTGAATTAACAAAACAACTTATAAGATTATCCTGATTAAATAAGGAAATAATTATAGCCGCATTCCAATTTTATTATTAACCTGAGTTCGACATAAAATTTTGGATTCAGACCGCCTATAAATAGTGAGATTCAACTGAAAATTATGAAAGAATAGCGGGCTATTTTGAATAATTTTCAGGAAGAAGATCGCTGTTTAGTTCCTGATTATTGCTGCGT
>JBNKRV010000214.1:0-13782 GCA_050296935.1 Marinilabiliaceae bacterium
TTTTTGAGTTTTTGATCCAATAATTATCTGAAAAACGTTGTTAGCCGGGCCATTTTTCGCCATTGTGGGTATCACTTTATGTCACGAACGATAATCACGATGTGTTATTGGCCTATTTTGTCACATTTCTTAAATTTTGAACATACTTCTCCCATTGATTGACATAATACCAATACAACAAAACCAGATAATTATTGAATGGAAACATCCATTTGGCCAACCAACAGATTGGACATTACCCTGATATTGTAAGCCAACACACTCCACATTACCTTCGCCTGAAAATGGGTCCACCCCTTCCAGTTACAACGGTGTATGTTAAAACCGCGCTTTAAATTTGAGATGTTTGCTTCGATCCCACTTCTCCACTTTTTCAATCTGGATTCCATATTCTTGCTGCCCGTTACATTCTGTATGCTGCCCACTATTTTGTTGAATACCACATTGGTCACCCCCTTTTCGACCGAATGTCGTATATTTTCTTTGCTTGCAAACCCTCCGTCCACGGCACTGCCACGAGGTATTTTTCCGTAATTATCGATTACCCTGTCAAGCGTAGGAGCATATAGTTTCGTATCTGCAGGGTTGCCCCTCTCAAAATAACAGTCCAAAATAAGATTGCTCCTGCCCGATGTGAGGTTTATTTTGTGTCCGAACACAATATCACGGCTCCCTTTCACTATTATATCGGTGTGGCGTTCGAATATTGAAAATATCTTTTCGCCACTCAATACTTTTTCGCCTCTTATCTCTTTTCTATATGAAATATCGTATACCTGTTTCATTACAGGCAAAAGGTCTTCTAGCACATAAATGAAGGCCATGGCCTGGATACTATCGCAAATATCCTTTTTTTTTATCACATTGGATACCTGGTTAATACTCTTGGTGAATGTTTGCAATTGCTTTATGAATAATTTCTGTTTTTTATCTTTGGCAGCGGTGTTATTTATTTTGAAATATGTTTTTTTCGCCCCTTTGGTATAATCGCGGTATGACAATCCTTTCACCTCTTCACTGAGCTTCTTTAGGTGATCGTTGCTTTTTCTTATACAGTCCCATATCAGTGAATTGTTGGTGGGGTGGTGAATATCGGTTTCGATAGTTGTCGTATCCTGCCTTACCTTTTTTATATCCTCCAGCCCCTCATTTATGGCTACTTTGTTTAACTCAACGAGCACTTCTCCCAGTTTTTCCGGTTTTATGCGGGAGATATACTTCTGGTACATTTGGAAACTATAAGGACGCAAAGTGTCTATTTTAATAAACAGACAAGCAATCCTTGAATCTTCCTGGTGATATTCCAGTTGGCGATAATCCAGACCTTTGAGTTCTTTATAAATACCGGCTCGCACTATTTGTTCGATACTCGGAGTGTCCTTTCTTCCAAATTGGTTTGATACAGATTTGTCTGAAATATCTTCACCAAGAGTTGAAATTATATGAGGATGCCGTTCTAATATACTGTCTATCAGCCCTAATTCAAGGTCTTTTTTCCAATTTGGTTGCTCAAAGCGTATCTTGAAATCTTCGAAAAGTTGCATTTTTGTTTTAAATATAATAATAGTAAAATTAAAACAACGCACGATAAGGGTTTGATTTACTACTATTTAACATTTATAGACAGACTCTAAATAGGTAGGGGCCCATAGCGCTTGAAAATACAATCATTTGCATGTTAACACCCGAGATGGCTCCCAGATGTTTACGACCAAAAAAGCGGGGCCATACTACTGAACTCAATACAGCATATAATCCGGTCATAATTCCAACGCCAACAATTAGCAGGTAAAATCCTGCAGTATAATTTAGTATTGTTAAACCAGAAGAACAGATTACAGAACCAAGAATCATTACATACAACAGACTTTTAAGTTTTAACTTATCGCTTAAAGCATTAAAAAGTATTGAAAAGCAAAGAGAAACGATTGACATCGGTAAAAAGAATGATAATGCTTCCTCTTGATTGTAACCTGCCGTGCTAAAAATAGAAATAATGTGGAAGGTTAATCCGGTAACAAAGTAAGCACTAAACGAAAGAGTTAAACTATACATCCAGAAAGCTCTTGTTCGTAAAGCTTCTCTACGGGTAAAAGGTTTAACTGCGGTGGTTTTAGCCATAGTCTCTTTACTTTTAACCAAATCTCCATCTGGCTTTAAACCAAATTTTTCCGGAGAATTACGGAAGGTAATAAAAAGTATTAGTGCCATAATCACCAATCCAACAGCCACCCATATCCTTCAATCAGCATGTTGATCCACAGGGGAGATATTGAAAATCCCAATGAAACAGCCACCGAACTAATTGCATTAATCCTCCCCCGGTATTCTTCAAACCATAGCATAATCATGTTTCTTGAGGATAAAGTAAGTACACCTTGTCCGCAAAAACGAATCATAAAAAAACAAAGTAAGATGATGATGAATGGCACAGCCACACTTTGAGAGTGGATTAGTTGATGAATAACAGAAGTTAATACCGCACTCTGAGAACTGATGAATAAGGCAGCTGCTAGTCCTAATGCCGCAAAAACAGATACTTTACGGGCACCATATTTATCAAACCATTTTCCAGCAATACCTAATAGCAGAGAACTCCCGATAGTACCAAATGCGTAGGCCAGGCTAATTTGATTACGGTTAAGATTTAAAGCATTTTTTACGGGATCAGTAAAGGTGCTAACTCCGACTGTTTGTCCCGGAACACTGGCTAATACACCAATTGTTCCGGCTATAGCTATAACAAAGCCATAAAAAAACGGCCATTTATTTATTGATTTTGGAATGTGCATATGGTGTTGTTTTGAGAATGATGCAAAAGTTGGGAAACCAATTATACGAAAAACTTAAATTTCATTAATTAGTGCCTGTCCATAAAGTCGGGTGTTTGGAGTATGAAGTTTACATACAAGGCGTGTAAAATATTCAAACCGCAGTATACAAGCGTATATGAGGATTTGGATTTTGAGCAACAACGCAGTAGTTGGACTTTATAGATGAACACTAATTAGTTACTAATGGACTCCCCAAAACACCATATAGTTTAACAAGAGCCTGCTTTATTGACTGCATTAGTTTTGTATATCTATTTCCGATAAGTCCCTGATTACTTTACTGGCCACAAAACAACCAAATATAGCAGGTAGGTAAGAAATAGTTCCGACTGTGGTTTTCTTATTTCTCTCCCCTTCTGTTTTAATAATAAACTCTTTAGGTACTTCTTCTGAAGAATAAACAACAGGTATACCCTTTCTGATTCCTTCTTTATACAATCTTTTTCTTACCTGACGGGCCAGGTTACAATACTTTGATTTGGAAATATCAGCAATAACAACTTTTGAAGGATCAAACTTGCCGCCTGCTCCCATGGAAGATATTATGGGTTTGTCTGATTTTACAGCCTCAATAATTAATGCCACTTTGGGAGAGAGTGTATCGATAGCATCCACCACATAGTCAAAGTTTTCTTTCATTAATCTGGCAAAACTACCTTCATCCATAAACTGACTTATCACCTTTAGTTTTATTTCAGGATTAATATCAAGTAAACGATCAGCAACCACTTCGGCTTTTAGTTTTCCGTTGGTGCTACTTAATGCAGGTAACTGTCTGTTCCGGTTACTCTTATTCACCGTATCGCCATCAATAATTGTCATTTGACCAATGCCAGCTCTTACAATTAATTCCGCAGCATAGGAGCCAACCCCTCCTAATCCTACAACCAACACATTTTTTTCTGCCAGCTCTTTTGTTTTGTTCTCGCCTAAAAGCAGCACTGTCCTTTCTAACCACTCCATCTCAGTAAAAACTATTTAAAAAATCTAATATAATTTGAATGCATAATATGTTCTAATTCAGGGGTTGGTATTTTCAATAGTGATGCAGCTTGATTGTATATTTCTTCAATTTTATAATCGCTGTCATCGGTTTCCAATAAAATAAAATTTAAATCAGTTTGATTTATAAGGGTATCAGCTCTTTCACTATGCCTGATTAAAAACTTCCCAAAAGAAATAAAAATATTTTGTTTTGCGAATTGTTGAGCGGTTTCTTTAGATCCGGTATATCCATGCACTAACCACGGTTGATTGCAATTTAATTGATTACGTAATTCAAGTATAAAATGATGCGTTTTTACTGAATGAATAATTATAGGGAGACCATATTTCTCAGATAATTCAATCTGACGGATAAAAATCTCTTTCTGAAAACTTATGTTTTCAATGTTTACATCCAGCCCACATTCACCTAATACCTGTATTTTTCCATGCGAACAATGCCATTCTAAGGTAGACAAAGCCTCTTCGGCATTAAATTGATGTATATACCATGGATGAATTCCGCACGAAAGTTTATGTGGAGATTCCAGATCCGGAAGCTGAACATCGGGATAACTATTCAATATAGTGATGTCTGCATCTGCGATTCTATGGGTATGAATATTAATAAGCATACATTTTTAAATTTCAATTCTTTTTGAGTTAAGTATCTATTTAGTGCCTGTCCATAAAGTGGGGTGTTTGGGCTATAAAGTTAAAATACAAGGCGTGTGAAAAATTCAAACCGCAGTATACTAGTGTATATGAGGATCTGGATTGTTGAGCAACAACGCAGTAGTTGGACTTTATAGGCGAACACTATTTAATTTAAAGATTTTCGTGAAATACTTTTCAAATATATTGTAATCAGGCGAAAATTTTCTGATCCTATTATTTTAGAATCTCCAATAAGATGGTATTGCAACAATTTTATTCCACACTATGTATCCACAAGGTGTGGAAAACATTCCACATAAATTTATAGATTATTGGGACTAAATAATTGGTGAAATTTTTAATGTTCAGATATATAGGGAGATATGGTTTTTTATTGTTGGATTATATTTTGTGGCATAATATTGACATGTATATTCACGACAAACAAGTAACAAAGTATAATAATGAATAAATCCGTTTTCAATAGGTTAGTATCCTTAATAATTACTTCACTGTTTATTGTAATAGGAATGGTGTTATTAAAGGGCTCTCAATTGAGTGAAGTTACTACGGATAATTCAGATTTACGTACTTATACAGTTTATGGTAGAATTTTAAAAAACAGTAAAGTTTCTCGTAACACAACACAGTCCTGGTATCATCAACACAACACACACAACACATTAAGAGGATACCATTAAATCTAGACTATTGTTACCATATATAGTTAAATGTAGTTCTAGGCTGCGGGTCAAAACGTTGATCCGCATTTTTTATGCCTGAATTTTCGATTTTTAGCTCTATCTTTGATAATATTTGATTTTGCAAACCGTTATAGAAAGCGGGAATCAGGTACTGAGCCGATAAAAAGAACTACAGCAGATGGCAAGAATATTAATAGTTGACGATGATACTTCTTTTGGTTTAATGATTGAAGGTTTTTTGAAACGTAAAGGGTATGAAACTTTATATGCCAGTACTTTTCAAAAAGCAGTAGCGTTGGTAACCAAAGAATTTTTTGATTTGGTATTAACAGATTATCGACTGGATAACTCTACCGGCTTAGACTTATTACATGCGGTTAAAAAATCCAACCCTAAAACTGCAGTTGTACTTATTACTGCCTATTCAGATATTCGTGTAGCTGTAAATGCCATTAAAATGGGAGCCTTTGAATATATTACTAAACCCATAAACCCTGAAGAATTACTCCATGTCATAGTAAGAGGGGTTGAAAAAGCTGAAGATAAACCGAAGCCACAAAAGATCGTTTCTACCGCTAAATATATTCGAGGTATAAGCAAGTTTTCACTGGATACCGATCAACAAATAGAGTTAATTGCTCCGACTGACTTGTCGGTACTGATTTTAGGAGAAAGTGGTGTGGGTAAAGAATTTGTAGCACAACGTATTCATCAGTTAAGCCAAAGAAATAACAATCCTTTTGTTGCTGTTGATTGCGGTGCCTTGCATACCGATATTGCTTCCAGTGAATTGTTCGGACATAAAAAAGGTTCTTATACAGGTGCCCTGGAAGATAAAATGGGTCATTTTGAAATGGTTAAGGATGGAACCATCTTTCTGGATGAGATTGGAAATTTAAGCTATGATGTCCAGGTAAAGCTTTTAAGAGCCATTCAGGAGCGTAAAGCACGACGATTAGGAAGTAATGAAGAGTATCCGATTTCATGTAGAATTATTGCTGCTACAAATGAAGATTTAAGAGGTTCTTCCTTTAAAGGAAATTTCCGTGAAGATTTATATCACCGCTTAAATGAGATTTCGATCCGGATTCATCCTTTAAGAGAAAGAAAAGAAGATATTTTATTTTTCGGACTCAGGTTCCTGGACTTTGCCAGAGAAGAGTTTCAAAAGAATGATATTTCAATTAGTCATGAGGTAAAAGATATTTTTTTAAAGTACGAGTGGCCCGGAAACCTGCGTGAACTCAGAAACGTTATTAGGCGGGCTGTTCTTTTGGCTAAAGGATCTGAAATTTCAATTGAAGAACTTCCGCAGGAAATACAGATTCCTATGGATTCCAGTTCCGATGAAGATCCTGTGTTGTTAAAAGAGGCTAAGGAAAAATCGGAAAAGGATATCATTATTGAAACGCTGGAAAAAACAAAATATAATAAAGCAAAAACCTCCAGGATTCTGGGTGTGGATAGAAAAACACTGTATAATAAGCTTCATAAATATGGAATAGACTTTTAGTTGTTTATGTGCTTTTAAAGTTTTTGTGAGTATATTTACCCTCTGTGTATAAAAACAAGATTAGTGTATATTGATATCTACTTATTGAAGTATCCGATAATTTTTCACTATCTATTTAATGTTTAAACTTCAAATTATTTTTTATGCAAAAAAATATGAATAAGATTTTATTTATTGCCCTCGTTACTTTAATAGTATTATCATCATGTGAAAAAAAACCTGTTTTTTCTTTAACCGGAACTTTGGATGGAGCTTCAGGTAAAGTGATCGTATTACAATCTTATGAAAAAGATGGGATTAGTGTAATGGATACATTAAACATAGTGGATGGTGAAGTAAATTATAGTAAGCCTTTGGAGGAGCCTGTTTTACTGATTATTAATGAAGATGGTCAAAGGGAATCAACTTCGTTTTTTGCAGAAAATGCAGCTTATACCATTCATGGTAACGTTGATTCATTAAGCTCCGCAAAGATTACTGGTGGAGAACTCAATATAACCTATAGTGAGATTGCTGAAGTTGCGGATGAACAACGGACTAAAGGTATTGAATTGCGAAAGGAATATGTTAAAGCAAATCAAGCCGGGGACAGAGAAAAAGCGCAGAAAATTTATGATCAATATCTAGCTGGTATGTCTGTATTAGATAGTTTAAAGTCAGAAATAATCAGCAATCAACCCGCATCCCCACTGTCTGCTTTTTATACTTTAGAATTGTATAGTCAAAAGAATATTGATGAAATGCAGAAAGGGCTTGCATTGTTGGATTCATCTCTTGCCGGGAGTATTTATTATTCAATATTGAGCCAGCGAATTGCAAAACTTGCAAGTATAGAAGAAGGTCAGTTTGCTCCAGATTTTACAATGAATGACGTACAAGGTAATTCTGTAGCCTTATCGTCGTTTAAGGGTAAGTATTTATTAATTGACTTTTGGGCGAGTTGGTGTGGCCCATGTAGAGATGAAAACCCTGATGTTGTTAAACTTTACAATGAATATAAAGATAAAGGGTTTGATATACTTGGAGTATCACTGGATAAAAAGAAAGGCGACTGGCTTAAAGCCATTGAAGATGATCAATTATCCTGGAATCATGTATCTGATTTAAAAGGTTGGGAAAATGAAGTGGCTCAACTTTATGCAGTGAATAGTATTCCACGTACATTTTTATTGGATAAAGAAGGAAAGATTATTGCTTCTGGTTTGAGAGGAGAAGCTTTGGCAGAGAAATTAGCTGAGTTATTGAATTAATTAGTGTCAGCAAGAAAACTCATTTTTTCCCCCGAAATAATCGGGGCAGGCTGTTACTCTTGCTCTCAAAATGATCATTTACGGCAGTAAACTCACATTTTCCGAGCTTCGAAAGCTTCAAAAATGAAGCTTTCTTATCTGCCACTTGAGTTTTTGTGCAAGAACTAATTATTTATTGAGGTGCATAGATTTTTATGCCGAACTCGTGATTGTTAATATAGAAATTCAGTCAACAAAATATAAAGGGCATAACAGCAATGAAACGTTGTTATGCCCTTTTATATTTTATGAGAGGAGGAGAGGTTTAATCTGAAATGTACATTAGGACCTTGTTATGAGAGTTGAAAGTGCAACCAATCAGGATCTTGTTGAAATGATACATAGCACCGCTATGGTGATTTGAAACAAGTTAGCTTGTGACTGGATTGGCAGCAATTTTAGCTTGTAATAGATGTTCCTGATGAAAATTCCGGGTTAATAACCTAATTCAGGTTCACATCTCCTAGATCCTGTGTTTTTTCTTTTTCCTGCTCATCTTTGAATTTACTGGATAAAAAAGCCAGGAAATTACCGAATGATTTGATGGCTTCCTGTGTTCCTTCAGAAACCTCTTTACCTTGAAGTTTGATAAGAAAGTGGCTGTATATACCGGTTAAACAAAGCTCAATCTCGTTTTTCAAGGTTTTTCCGGTTTTTTCGTCAAACTCATTAATGAAGGGAAGTGTGGCATTGTAAATATGTGAGTAAGCCACCTCTTTGGAGTCGTGAAGTAATTGGCGGTGTAATCGATCCAGATCGTTTACAATGTTGGTAATTACTTGTAAGTGTCCTTTTTCTTTGATTTGTTCCACTTTCATCATCTCAATCAGGTTATCGTACCACTCAGTGGTTTCTTTTAATATATCGCCTGAAAGATTATATTGAGGTATTACGTTCGTCTTGATGGATTCAATGTCAAATTGATATGCTCTGATCAAGTCTTCAACCTGCCACATGTACAAAATATATTCTACAATATTGCTCTCTCTCTTTTCTCTTGCTACAATCATTTTTCTCTTGTTCTAATGGTTAATTGTGTTTAAAAATCCCAGTCGTCGGTTTCCAGCCTGTCTAAATCTCTTCGATCCTTTTTAGTCGGTCTCCCAAGTCCTTTTCTTCTACCCATAGCGTTTGCCAGTCGGGTAAGTTCTGATAATTCAATCTGATCCTCTGTAGTTACTTCCTTCATAAAATCAGGAACCAATTTTGCGCCCATTCTTTTACCACTGATGGCGAGTACTTTAAAAGACCGTGTGATTGGGGGGAACTTTACATCAATGGTCATACCTGTTTTTACCATTCTGGAATTTTTAACAGGTAATCCATCAATGAGTACTCTTCCTTTTTTGATGGCTTCAGCAGCTACACTACGGGTTTTAAAAACTCTAATGGCCCACAGGTATTTATCAACCCTTACACTATCATCCATAGAATTATTTTTTATTGTATTGACTCATGGTTCTGGCAGCCCCAATGGTAACAAAACCTTTAATCATTTCAATAGCATGATCAATTAACTCAGGCAGCATAGGTAATTCATCTTTGCTCCATTTCCCCAGTACATAATCAATTTGTTTGCCCCTTGAGTAGTTATTGCCAATACCAAATCTGATACGACTATAATTGTTGTGCCCGAATATTTCCTGAATATTCTTTAATCCGTTATGTCCGGCATCGCTGCCTTTTTGTCGCATGCGAACCGCACCGAAGGGAATAGCAAGATCATCTACAACCACTAACAGGTTTTCGGGTTTTATCTTTTCTTGTTGCATCCAGTAACGGATGGATTTACCACTTAGGTTCATGTAGGTACTCGGCTTTAGTAAAACAAGAGTTTTCCCCTTAAATTTGAGTTGACTCACTGCGCCGTAACGTACATTATCGAATGTAAGATTTTCTTGCTTGGCTAACTCGTCTAATACGTTAAACCCAATGTTGTGTCTGGTATCATCGTACTCACTACCTATATTTCCTAAGCCAACAATTAAGTATTTCATTTCGCTTGGTACTTTATCTTTTTTATTTCCGAATAAAAACCTTAAAATCATTATTGCCTGGTATTTATGGTTTAACCTTTAATAGTATAAAAGTTGTTGTGATGGCAATAATACAAAAAGCCTCCATATGTATAAAATATGGAGGCTGAATATGTAGTAATATAATTTACTATTTTTCTGCTTGCTGAGCTGCACGAGCTGCTCTTGTAAGCTTAACTGCTGCAACAACAGAGTTTTTAGCATTTAATAACTCTAAATTATCAAATGATAAAGCACCTACCTGTACAGAGTCACCTAATTTTAAATGTGTAATGTTAATATTTAAAGTATCAGGTAAATTTGTAGGTAATCCTTTAACGCGAAGTTTACGTTGCTCTAGTGATAATCGACCCCCTGCTTTAACACCTTCTGCAAAACCTTCAAGTTTTACAGGAATTTCTATAATTACAGGCTTTTCGTCTGAAATCTGTAAGAAATCAATGTGGATAATCTTGTCGCTGACAGGGTGGAATTGTAAATCCTGAACAATTGCTTCAGATTTAGCTCCATCAATATCAAGGCTTACAAGATATACATTTGGTGTATATACAAGTGGTTTCAGTTGTTTGTCTTCGATAGAAAAATGTACAACTTCTTTACCGCCATAAAGTACTCCGGGTACTTGTCCTTCTTTACGAAGTTCCTTGGTAGCTTTTTTACCAATCACTTCTCTTTTTGAACCTTTTAATTCAATTTTTTTCATTGTTCTAATTTTTTGTGCTACTCAAAATAAATCACTGGTAATGAACAGGTTTACTCCCCATCACACGTTTAGCCAAAAGGCGGGTGCAAAGATAAAAAATTAAATTAAAAATTGGTTACTAATTGATTTATAATAGTAAACTTTTTCTATGGTGTCAGCTAATAATTCAGCGATGGATAACACTTTTATTTTTTTCGACTCTTGTTTTAATGGAATAGAATCCGTAACAAATAGTTCCTCTATTGAAGAATTGTTGATGTTATCGTAAGCAGGCCCTGATAAAACCGGGTGTGTGGCAATAGCACGAACAGATATTGCACCAGCTTCTTTCATCATATCAGCAGCTTTAGTTAATGTTCCTGCTGTATCAATCATGTCATCAATAATGATTACATTCTTGCCTTTCACATCTCCTATTATTGTCATTTCACTTACTACATTGGCTTTTGCCCGTGATTTATGACAAATTACCATGGGTGTTCCCAGGAATTTAGAATAGGTATTTGCTCTTTTACTACCACCTACATCCGGAGAGGCAATTACCAGATTGTCAAGGTTTAAGCTTTTAATGTGAGGCAAAAAGATAGAAGAAGCATAAAGGTGATCAACAGGCAGGTTGAAAAAACCCTGAATCTGATCGGCATGCAAATCCATTGTAATGAGTCTGTCGATACCAGCTGCTGTAAGCATGTCTGCAGCTAGTTTAGCACCAATAGTTACTCGTGGTTGATCCTTTCTATCCTGACGAGCTAACCCAAAGTAAGGGATTACGGCAACAATCTTATAGGCAGAAGCTCTTTTAGCAGCATCAATCATCATTAATAGCTCCAGCAGGTTATCGGCTGGTGGAAATGTTGATTGAATCAGAAATACATGTGAACCACGGATTGTTTCCTGAAAAGCAACAGCAAATTCTCCATCACTGAAGTTTAATTTTTTAATATTTCCCAGGTCCCTCCCAGAATAATGGCTTATTTTCTCTGTCAGGTAGCGGGATGAAGTCCCCGAAAAAATTTTAATGGGTGCTTTTGGTGGCATCGTAAATAGTTGTTTTTCTGTTAATTAATCGTAAGATGGTGCAAAGATATAAAAATCATGACTTTTTCCATGTGGAATCATTGCTATTTAAAACGTTTCCTTATTGTTATATAATTGTGATTTAAAAAAATAACCACTACCAATTTTCATTTACTTTATCAATAAATTGTAAAATATCATCCCGTCCCTCTTTTTTTGTAGCTGATGTAATAAAAATATCGGGTAATTCTTCCCATTCCTCTAAAAGAACTTTTTTATATTCAGTGCAATATTTTTCAATTTCTTCTGGTTTAAGCTTGTCTGCTTTAGTAAAAACTATCACAAAAGGAATGCCCCATTCTCCCATCTGAAACATAAAATCAGTATCTGCCTTTTGAGGTTTATGCCTGATGTCTACAAGAATAAATAAACACATTAAGTTCGCCCTGTGTCGCAGGTAGCCGTCAATGATTAATTTAAATTCTTTTCGTTGCGATTTCGATACTTTGGCATATCCATAACCGGGTAAATCAACAAGGTACCAGTTTTTATTGATGGTAAAATGATTTATTAATTGAGTTTTTCCTGGTGTTGAAGATGTTTTGGCAAGTGAATTTCTATCGCAAAGCATGTTAATTAGCGATGATTTGCCAACATTTGACCTGCCAATAAAAGCATACTCGGGTTTGTCGGGTTTCGGACATTGACTTGGTTTGGTACTGGATGTTAGAAATTCAGCTTGTTTAATTTCCATATGTTTTTTGTGCAAAGTTAAACTTTCATGGTAATTTAATACTTACTTTGTAGTAACTATTTAAATATTAAATGTAATTATTAGTGATATGGATACGCTTTTATACCCATTAAAATTTGAACCAATTGTTAAAGAAAAAATCTGGGGAGGAAATAAATTATCTTCTCTTTTGAATAAAAATAATGATAAAAAAAATCTGGGTGAGTCATGGGAGATTTCCGGAGTAGAAGGTGATATTTCTATTGTAACTAATGGATTTTTAAAAGGGAATGCACTGGATGAGTTGATAGAGATTTATATGGGGGATTTGGTAGGAGATCCTGTATATGAAAAATTCAATAAAGAATTTCCTTTGTTATTTAAATTTATTGATGCTAATCAGGATTTGTCCGTTCAGGTGCATCCTGATGATAAATTGTCTAAAGAAAGACACAATGCATTTGGAAAAACTGAGATGTGGTATGTTCTGGATGCTGAACCTGATAGTCAGTTGGTTTCCGGGTTTAAAAAGCCAACCAATAAAAAGGAATATTTAAGTGCCCTTGAAAGTGGTAATCTTACCTCAATATTAAAATCACATACAGTAACGGAAGGGGATGTTTTTTTTATTCCTGCGGGAGATGTTCATGCCATTGGTTCAGGAGTTTTATTGGCCGAAATACAGCAAACTTCAGATGTTACCTATCGCATTTATGATTACAACAGAAAGGATGACAGTGGAAATACACGGGAGCTTCATACGGAGTTGGCACTGGATGCTATTGATTTTAATGATGTAAACGATAAGGTTAATTACAAAAGTAACTTACTCAACGAAGCTGTTAATTTAGCCACTTGCCAGTATTTTATTACCAATAGGTTAAAATTAACGGAAGTGTTTGAAAGAGATGTTTATTATTTAAACTCGTTTGTAGTATATATGTGTGTTAAGGGTAGTGCTAAAATTGTTTATAATGAGGATCAGGAAGAATCTGTAGGTTTAGGAGAAACTATTTTAATACCTGCCAGTCTTCAGAATATTCAGATTTATCCGGATAAAGAGGTTGAATTACTGGAGGTGTATGTAAAGCAATCATAGTATGTTTGTATAATAACCTGAGTTCGATTAAAATTTTCAGCATTCAGATTGACATAAAAGGCTGATATACAAGGCAAATTTTGCAGGGCTAGCTCGCTAGCTCGATAAATTTAACGAAGTAGATCAGTTTTTTATGCAAAGCATGAGAGTTTCCGCTTATAATTATTGCGATAAGTGAATGTAGAAGCAAAGTTTACTTTGATTATGCTGAAC
>JBNKRV010000215.1:0-10350 GCA_050296935.1 Marinilabiliaceae bacterium
GCACTGATTTTTAGGTTTTTCATGTCAGCGGCGGCTCTTTTTGTTTACTTTTTCGAGCTGTAGCGAAAAAGTAAAAGCCTGTCTGGCTCGAAGACAAAGGTTAACAAATAATTAAAATCGAATATTTACCGGACAATAGTGGTTTTTAATAGTTAAGTGCTATACTCATCATGAGAGGGTATTCCTTCTTTGTAGGTTAATGAAAATCAATACAATGTTAAGCTTCATTTTCATGAGGCTGAGGGTTGTATGGTGCAATGTGTAATAATCTGACCTTGTGTTACTCTGAAAAATGAGTTTTAAATCAATTCCTTTGAATAGTGATTTGAGGGATACTCTATATAATACCAATACTTTATTCCCTTTCTCTAAAAAACAACTAAAAACCTTCGGCAAGTGCATAGTGTCTGGATGGATGTAGTTCAACCGGGAATAATCGCTGGGTATTGCAGACCGCTCATATTCCTATTTATTGACAACAGTACTTTTCTTTTCTAATCTTTTTAAAATTGAAAAATTATCACTCTACAAAATACTTTTTAAATCTTGCATACCTATAATTGCCATAATCTCAACTGAATCTTCATTTATTCTGTAATAAATACTATCAGAACCGCATGCACATCTTCGATATCCTGTTTTTATATAATCAACGGACTCAAATGCAAATGGCCTTTGTGCAATTATGTCAAAATAATCGAAGAAAGTCTCAAAATATTTGTCTGCTTGTTCTATTCCGAATTTTTCTACTCCATAATGATGAATACGAATTAAGTCTTCTTTTGCGAACTTACTTAATTTATAATTCGCCATTAAGCAATGACTTTGATTGTTTTAAAATCTGTTCTTTTGTATCCTCAGTAAATCCACTTTTTTCAGCTTTATCCAAATTAGCTCTAATCCAATCAACTTGTGTCTGCTGCTTTCTTGCTTGTCGAATCAAGTCATTAACAAGTTCACTTTTACTTGAATACTCCTCGCTATCCACTTGCGCTTTCAACCATTCATCATTTGGTTTTGAGAAAGATATACTTTGTCTTGGCATAACATAAAACTTTAATTCATGATGTAAATATACATCACTTTTGAACCACATGCAAATCTTCGTATTGTGGCGTAGAGTAGAGCCTGATAGTATTAAATCGATATTCACTTCTCTTAAGTAGAGCCCCTTTCCTATGCAGCGTTGTGTTGTCGCTACAATCACAGGTACTATGGGCTCCTCCGACTTCTCTTGCTTCCATGCTGAACTTCGCTATACTTATATCGGATCGTTTTAGGTGGCCAACCTTTGAAACAAGAGAACTCCCACGTTCCGTAATAATCCATCTATAACCACGCCATCCCTATGACTCCGGTAGACCGTTACAGGGTTCGAGACCGTCAAAACTCTCCCCATCTACTGATACACTTCTCGAAGCTACCTCGGGTTCATGCTTGCGCATTACGGCCTGGTCATTTGAACATACCGAGCTTCTGCGATATCCTCACGGACAGAACTGTCGATAGTTCTTCTAAATGAACAGCAGATTATTCAGGTAGGATTTGCACCTACCGGATTACCACAGCAGCGTGACACACTAAAGTACCGGCTATGAAACGTGGGCTTGTGTTGCGCCTGCGTCAAGCCCATGCTTTATGAGCCATTATTGGCAACAGTTTTTTATTGCCTATCAATTCTGTATATTCTCAAATCGTTTAATATCAATTTTTGAGAAATTTTGTCCTTCGATTCACGAACGGAATTTGAATAAATGTTCTCAGGAGAGAAGAAGTCATCTGTCAAGCCCATTGATGCATAACTATTACCACTTAATTTCTTATCAAGCTTTAGTAGACCACTCAATTCAAAGTCAATCGAATCTATATGCGTATTTATAACTTTTAAAACAATACTTTTTCTGTATGTTTTTCCGCTTATAATTGTGTCTCCAGTGTTAACGTAGAAGATGTCATTAATTATAGGTTCGTTGAGTTTTTCTTGAAATTCAGTCTGTTGATTCAGTAAGTTCATTTCTTTCTCCTTTTTGGTCTTTTCTGAATCAGGTAAAATATTCCAAATAATAATTCCAGCAATAAGTATTAAACCTGCGAAGTGAAAAACTGAATATTTCTGTTTCTCCTTTAATTGATTTGAAATCGAATCCAGGGATGGGTCAAACGATTTTTTATCGAAGACTTTTTTGCAATGCTGACATTGTCCTACAGCAATTTTCTGAAATGGGAAAATTGGAATCCAGAAAATGTGAAAATATCGAATCGCACTTTGAAATACCAATTGTCCTGCTGTATTACAATTGGGGCAAGTGTTATTAAGCATTACTGCCTTTCCCTTAAAGCTTCTCGTTCCGTAGATAATCATAAGTATTAATTTTTAGTTGAATTCTTGATGTTTATTTATAAAATTGTTGCGTAGAGTAGAGCCTGATAGCCTACTTTAATTATTGAGACTAAAATAACAATAATTAACAGACTATCAGCGCCCCCTTCACCAAACCGTACATGAAGTTTTATTCTCGTTATATTATTTCAATAAAGCGTTCATGATTTTCAATTCCCTCATACGGCTTACCGATAGAGTTCATTACCTGATGTTCACAGAAATCCACCCACCTTAAATATAGCTCATTAGCTAAACGAACCACTCAGAGCTTCTCTTTCTGCCTGAACAAGTACATAGCGACATTTAGAATAAACTACTATTAAATTCAGCCGAATAGGACAATGCCAGTACCGAAAGTATAAATTCTATATTCGCTTCTCTAAAGTAGAGCACCTTTCCTATGCAGCGTTGTGTTGTCGCTACAATCACAGGTACTATGGGCTCCTCCGACTTCTCTTGTTCCATTGCCGAATTTCGCTATACTTATATCGGCTAGTTTTAGGTTGCCAACCTTTGAAACAAGAGATCTCCCACGTTCCGTAATAATCCATCTATAACCGCACCATCCCTATGACTCCGGTAGACCGTTACACTTCGTACTGCTGTTAATCCCTGCAACGTTGCAGGGTTCGAGACCGTCGAAACTCTCCCCATCTACTGATACACATCTCGAAGCTACCTCGGGTTCACGCTTGCGCATTACGCCCTGGTCATTTGAACATACCGAGCTTCAGCGATATCCTCACGGACAGAACTGTCGGCAGTTCTTCTAAATGAACAGCAAATTATTGCGATAAGTGAAAGTAGAACCAAGTTTACTTGAGTTATGCTGAATGGAGCAATAATCTTAACAAAAATTATTCAGGTAGGATTTGCACCTACCGGATTACCACAGCGTCGTGGCACACTTACGTTTTGACAATATGATTATGTTGCAATGCTTATAAACAGCAGAAATATGATAAATTTATTCATCAAATTATGTTTTGTTTTTAGTTTAATTATTCAATTCAGAAAACGTTTTGCTGTCGGAAAACCATGTCCATTCTGATTTTCCAAAATTTCCGGAATCTTCAATTACCTTCATGTGGGTTGGGTCAATGATTTCAATAATTATTTTTCCATGTAATTGGTCCTTTCCAACCGGAATATCGGCCCAAGTGAGTTCTATTTTGTTATCAATCAACTCGCCATGTCCAACGTGGCACCAGTTTTCGCCAAGATTAGCTTCATCAGATTTTTGGTTCATTCCCAGCCAAAATACCTGGTTATCTACAACGTTGAACCAAAACGGGTTTTTCCCGGCAGATTGCCAAAAGCCCGGTTTGATTACATTCGATTGTGTGTCTTTTTTCATACCGGAGTCTTTAATTTGTTCCATTACTACTTTGCGGTTATTGCCTGTTTCAAAATTTTTCGTAATTCTTTGTCTATAGGGGACGTCTAAAAACCTGTTTTTAACTTTCTAAATTAGCGGTTTTTTTCAATTACAAAAATTCGTAAAATTACTCTGATTTTGTAACATATTGCATATCAGAAATACAACACTTACGCTTGTTGATGTTAGGATATACCTATCCCATTAAAACCTTGATTTTTAATTGCACGCATCTGTTAATATTATAAGTTAAGTTCATCATCCCAATTTTAGCTTTTGCTTTTGCCATACCTATTTATCAACAAATAGTTTCCAGAGATACCCTTAAGAGAATTGGCCTTTTTTATTTAAACATTAAGTAAATATACACTTCGCTGGAAAGAAGCCATTCGGGTCAAGTATCTTTGTATATATTTGATAACCTGAACGAATCAGGCTCAAAGCTGTATAATAACCTTCCAATTACATTCAATACAAGTTTGCAGCTTACCACCATTGGTTCACCTTTTCTCACTAACCATTCGCTTATCTGTGGCGTACAATCTGTGACCACTTTTCGAAGCGGCTACAAAGAAGTGCGAAGTCATCCCGAAAAACATGCGAAAAAAATCAATTTTTGAACTGAATAGCGTTTAACCCGACTTCCCTGTTTAACTGATCAATTGATCAGGGAGGTTACAAAAACAAAGAAAATGAATGAATTGAAGAATTTTGCCATGGGTCCACTCAGTACTCTGGGAGTATTAGAACTGACAGATGTTCACATATTAAATGACCTGGAAACAAATCCTCAATCTATACTGATCAGAGGCTTGCGCCGAGCGAAGTACATTATTAAATTGCACCGTTCTGCAAGACGCTCAGCTAAGCGTCCTCGCTTGGTTGTTCTTCTTTTGGCCTCTGGCCACAATAACCACAAGCCATAAAAAAGCCTTGCCATTTATTTTATAGCAAAGCTTTTTTTATTTGGCAGGAGACCTATGGTTATTCGACATAGCGAGACGCTATGCCGAACAGAGCTTGCACAATACTTAGCGTTTTCTTGCAAAAACGAATTACTTCCATTTGCATACCAGTATTAAAGTTACACCATGCCATATCAAATAAATTAATCCTGCACACAGCGAACAGACACTCCACCTGACTTATTATTCTCATAAGAACTCCAACCAACACCACTGGAATTATAACTCATGCTAAGAAACCATGCACTATTAGCATTAGCCTCTATACTACTCCACCAGTAACCATAGCCGCCAGCGCTGCGAAACTCCCCTTCTTGAAAAAAACCTCCAGGAAGAGCACTAAAACCAGTTTCATTTGTTACATTTGTGTAGGAGCTATGCCAATACTCAGTACTGGATTCTCTTAGCTTTCCACCTGCAACCTTTTCGCCACCTAAATAATCGATCAAATTGTGCCACTCTTCATCACTTGGCAAATGCCAACCATCCGGACATGCTTCTTGGGCTGCCACCCAATTATAAAGAACTCCATAATTTCTATAATTAGATGAACTTTTGGCTTTACTTACATCAGTTCCATTATAATCATAAACATAACAATAAGGAATAGTAGATGACTTTCTGCCAGGATCTATTACATAGGGTAAATATTTCAGATTTTCGGCCATCCATACCTTGTCGTCAATTTCTATAATGTTGTAAACATTACCATCTCGATCGTCAGTAATTGTTTGAATCTCAACTTCGATCTCGTTATTGAAATCATCATCTTTTTTGCAACTCCCTACCAATACACTACATAGGCTTAGTATCATCAGTATGGAAATTGAAAAGTTATGCTTCTTCTTCATTGTTAAAAATTAGATTTATGGTTACGTTCAATAGAGGGGTAATTTTTAGAAAACAGTCATAAGACTCATTTACAATCTTTTACTACTTCACTTTGAACCACTAAGCTTCAATATATTGCTAAATCAACGGATTATTGTGAATTAAGAACAAGGCAATAGAGGAGAAATACCCCTCTATTGCACATTTCTTTTACTTTCTGGTTATTTTAAATACTACTGCAATATCATTAGGAACAACCTTAAGTTGTTTAATAACTAAAGCATCGCCTGTTTGCTCCCAGGATATTTCTTCGTTGCTGCCAAGCACTTCTATTTTTTTAATTTTATCTGAACAAGAGTTCTTGCCAAGTGCTTTCATTCTGATATCTTCCATTGGAAAACCCATCACGGTAGCATAAAGAAAATCCTCCTTTTGGTTATAACGGATGTCCTTTTCATTAACACCCACCTTACCTTCGTTAAAACCGGAAGAGTTCAGGGGGTTTTCAGAGTCAACAGAAGGCCCTTCACCAAACACTGTCCATGGGCGGGTATCAAAAATACTCTCTTTATTGATATCCATCCAGGCCGCTATACCTTCAAGTATTTCAACCTCTTTGTCATCAATGGAGCCATCACCTCGAACAGGAATATTTAACAATAGGTTGCCATTTTTGCTGACAATATCCACCAACATGCGAATGACCGTTGCTGCGGATTTGTAACGATTGTTTTCATAAACATCTTTGCTGTAGTGCCAATCGCCAATACAGGTGCAAGTCTGCCAGGCATCAGGCTGAGCTTTGTCCGGTGCACCGCGCTCAACATCCCACACCATACATTCTTTTTGCTCATCGGTTAAAATTTTGCCAAACAAAACAGCCTCAAGTTGCCCATTATGGGTTGCCATATTGTGGTTGTAATAATGAGCCGCAATTTTCATCCCTGCATCACAAACAGGATAAAGCGGAAGCGTTGTATCGTCAAAATAAATCAGATCCGGATTGTACTTATTAATCAAATCCATTGAGCGGTTGTAAAAATTATCGCAATACTTCTGATCCGGTACACTTGCTCCATTCTCCCAAGTCCATTGGCTCCATAAGGCCGTATAATCCTTGTCGCTATTCTTACTTAAGGGATGGTTCTGAGCATAAAGTTCCTGAGGATCCAATCCTTCCCACCAGGTTCCTTTGCCATCGGCTTTTGTCAGCTTTCCATCATAGGGCACACCTTTCAAAGACCCCGTAGTATCAGCTCTTTGCGAAGTTTCATACCATGTCCAGGCGTGTGAAGAATGAATACTTAATCCGAAAGGCAGTCCTTGATTCCTGGCAGCTTTGGCCCATCCTTCAATAATATTCTTTTTAGGCCCTACACGGAGAGTGTTCCATTCCTGATACTTACTATCCCACAAATCCAGGTTATCGTGGTGGTTAGCCATAGCAAAGAAATACTGTGCACCAACGCGCTTATATAACTTAACTAATTTCTCAGGATCCCATTTTTGGGCTTTCCACTCGTTTATAACATCTTTAAAACCAAATTTTGAAGGATGCCCATAATTCTGAACGTGCCACTTGTATTGCCAACTGCCCTCGTTGTACATACCACGCCCATACCAATCGCCCATTCCGGGCTCACATTGCGGCCCCCAGTGAGCCCAGATACCAAACTTGGCATTTCGAAACCATTCAGGTGTATTGTATTGACTGAGAGATTCCCAGGTAGGTTCAAATTTCCCTTTTTCTACAGGTTCTTCATCAGTGTTTACCTTTACCTGAAACTTGTCCTGAGCCTGTACACTCAGGCTCAGGAAGATTACAGCAATTGCTAAATTTCTGATTCTCATTTTTTTTATGTGTATTTTTTAATTGTAATAAATTCTGCACCCATTCTTGATACTTATCAACTTATTCCGAAACTGTTTTAATATTTAATACAGCCGCCGGCAAACCAGGCGATGTAACAATAAGTTTAACATCCCCTCCATTGTGGGTGCTTTTAATAACAACTAGTGCCCTTCCCTTCCATGCCTTGCGCGAATTAGCTACATAGGGTTCATAGTCTTTAAGATCTGCATTATCCACACCCGCAATTGTTGCCGGTCCATCAATTTTAAAATGAAGGCGGTTTGCAGCATTGGCCTGAACTTCTCCATCTTTGTCGGTTACCTGAATGGTAACATAACACAAGTCCTGACCATTGGCCACTAACTCTTTTCTATCGGCAGTGAGTTCCAGGTATGCTGCATCACCGGGTGTTTTTAGAGATGTTGTTTCAACCTCCTTATCATTTTCTACACCAACCGCTTTTAGTTCCCCCGGTGAATAGGGTACCTGGAAAACCGCTTTAAATTGTTGCCCGGCCGTTGTCGCTTGTTCACCTATTAATTCATTGTTGAGATAAAGCCTTACTTTCGGATATTTAGAATACACTTCAACATTAACAGGCTTTCCTTCAAATCCTGGCCAGGCCCAGCTTTCCCAGGTAGGCCATACCGACCACCAGGTCAGTTTAATTTCTAAAGGTTCCGGTTGTGGTTCGCGGACAGCCATATATAGTTTCTCATTATCATTATACAGCATGCTTCGGTAATGAGATATCGGTTTGCGCCAACCAATCAGGTCAATATCGCCACAGTAGGCACCATGCCAGGGGAAAAATTCATTTTCCCAATGTTGTCCCGGTGTTTCGCCGGTATAATAATAACGGCCAATTCCCGATTCGCCCAAATAATCAATGGCTGTCCATACAAAATCACCAATTACACAACTGTTTTCCTGCACCAATTTCCAATTCTCAAAAGCTCCATTGGGGTAAGATTCTGTTTGAACAATCACCCTTGATGGCACTCTTTTATGATCTTCGGGTGCACTCTTTAAGTGATAATTATAGCCGGCAACATCATGCACAGCCATTAGTGGGTCAAATACATCCCAATCATCTCCATATCCCACAATAGCGGATGTTATCGGGCGTGTTGCATCCAGTTCCCTTATTTCGCTGGCCAACATTTCTGCAGTTTCAACAGCCTGAGGTTCTTTTCGTTCCGGAATCTCATTTCCAATGCTCCACATTATTACTGAGGGGTGGTTACGGTCACGTAATACCATAGAATGTATGTCGCGTTGCCACCATTCATTAAAGTATTTGGCATAATCTTGTTTGTTCTTACCTACTTTCCAGCAGTCAAATGATTCATCCATTACCAACAGCCCTAATCTATCACAAGCCTCCAAAAACGCTTCGGAAGGAGGGTTATGCGAAGTCCTCACGGCATTAAACCCGCCGGCTTTCAGTAATTCCACCTTACGTTCCTCTGCTCTATCAAAGGCAGCGGCTCCAAGGCAACCATTATCGTGGTGAACACAACCTCCGTTTATTTTTACCGTTTTTCCATTGAGCTCAAAACCGTTTTCGGCAGTCAATTTTATTGACCGTATTCCAAAGCTTGTTTTAACACTGTCAATTATTTTACCCCCTTTGAGCACATGTACATCAGCAGAATATAATGTTGGTGTTTCCGGAGTCCACAAGCCGGGTTTAGATACTTTAATAACCTGAGAAACTTCCTTTTCACTATTAGCCGGTACTTCTATTGCCACCTGGCTAGTGCCGGCTTTTTTAGAATTTTCATCCAACAACTTTGTTTCAACAACGATGCTCTGTACTAAATCGGTTTCATTTTTAACAACAGATTTTATCTGAACCGTAGCTTTTTTGGAGGATACCTCTGGCGTTGTTATGCCTACTCCCCAATGCGCAATATTCACCTTATCGGTAACCTTCATCCATACATGGCGATAGATACCCGAACCGCTATACCAGCGGCTGTTAACATCTTGAGAATTGTCCACTTTGACAGCAATAACATTTTCCTTGCCATATTGAATGTATGGCGTTAGGTTGTAATGGAATGATGTATAGCCATAAGGGTGTACCCCAAGTGATTTTCCATTAACAAAGACCTCGGAATTCATATAAACGCCTTCGAAATAAACAGAGATGCTTTTACCATTCCATTCTTCAGGCACAACAAAAGATTTTCGATACCAGCCGATCCCCGATGGGAAATAGCCACCCGCTCCACCCATTGGGTTTTTAGGGCTTAGTTTTCCTTCAATGCTCCAATCGTGTGGCAAATCGAGGTTACGCCAGTTACTGTCGTTGAATTCCGGAGCTTTAGCTTCGGAATTATCGCCTAAATAAAATTTCCAGTTATAGTCCATCAACTGTTTTCTTTCCATGCCGTTTTGAGCAAAACCGACAAAAGAGTAAAGCAATAGTATAAATGCTAATGCCAATTGTTTCATATCATGTGTATTTTTATAAAATTTTAAACTGTTCATCTATCTTGTAATGATTTAAATTTCTATTGAATCAATTGTTTGTTAAATTTTTATAACTTATTGAATATAACTATTTAATATCCAGAAAAATCTCTTTTAATCAATAAACATTAAAAATACCCTTTCTTAAGCATTCTTTATTTCCTGCACAAGCCACAGGTGGCTTTTACTTTGTTCATAAGAATTTCATGAAACCGGTATTCACGATTTTCAATTCTTCCCTCAGCCGAAGAAAATAAATAAAGAAGGCCGCGGCTGCAGCCTTCTTTATTTATTTTCTATTAACCTGAGTTCGATTTAAATTAATGGCTCAAATCGCTTATAAATATTGAGTTTTAAGGAATGTTTGCGAAAGCATAGCGGGCTATGGTAAGCAAATATGACGCAGAAAATCGGTATTTATAAGTGACATTCATAGCTTTTCAGTAAATAATCGATTTAC
>JBNKRV010000216.1:0-6213 GCA_050296935.1 Marinilabiliaceae bacterium
GTTTTCTGATACCTACTTCAAGATGAACAGGGATATTCAGGACACGATACTTGACAGGGCTTCGGTTGGTTCATTCATCAATATTGCACGTTCAAAATCCGCTCCGGAATACAGACCAAAAACCATTGTTCAGCAAATTAGCGGTGGTCTGATAATCGCCGGGAACGTTGAAGACCTACTCATATCAGAGAAAAGTCCTGTGTACATGCCCAATGGAGGTATCGAGGTACACGGTGGTTTTGTAACCGACCCTGATGGTAACATCAATATTGCCATTCCAACAAAGCTTTCGCAGTTGGAAAACGATATGAACCTGACTTCCAATTTTGAGGAACTGCAAAACAAACCAACAACCATTAGTGCAGAACAGGCAACGGCAATAGAGAACAACAACAAAAAGAGCAGCTACCCACAAGCAGATGCAGAAAAACTTGCAGGGATTGAGGAAGGTGCAACTGCCGGGGCTGATTGGAATACCAATATTCAAAATAAGCCCACTACTATTTCAGAAGAACAATCGGCAGCTATCGAGGCAAATACGCAAAAGCGTTCCTATCCCGAAGCTGATGAAAACAAGTTGGCAGGGATTGAAGAAAACGCCACCGTTGGAGCTGATTGGGACACGAACATAAAGAACAAACCTGTAACTATCTCCCCACAACAAGCAGCCGATATTGAAGCCAATAATGCAAAGCGTAGTTATCCCCAAGCCGATGAAGACAAGCTTTCAGGTATAGAGGAAAATGCAACTGTTGGGGCGGATTGGGAAACAAATATTGCCAACAAACCAACTACGATTACAGCGGAACAGGCGACCGCAATCGAGGCAAATACTGCCAAACGATCCTATCCCGAAGCTGACGAAACCAAGCTTGGAGGAATCGAAGAAGGTGCTACTGTTGGAGGTGATTGGGAAACCAATATTCAAAATAAACCTGTCACCATATCGGTAGAACAGGCAGCAGCGATTGAGGCAAATACCGAAAAAAGAAGCTATCCACAAGCCGATGAAGATAAGCTCTCAGGCATTGAAGAAAATGCAACTGCCGGGGCAGATTGGGAAACGAATATTGCCAATAAACCTACAACAATAACAGAGGAACAGGCTACGGCTATTGAAGCGAATACAGCCAAACGTTCATACCCCGAAGCCGATGAAACCAAACTTGGAGGAATCGAAGAAGGTGCGACTGTTGGAGCGGATTGGGAAACAAATATTCAGAATAAACCTGTTACCATTTCAGCAGAACAGGCAGCAGCCATTGAAACCAATGCCCAAAAACGAAGCTACCCACAAGCTGACCAGGACAAACTTTCGGGTATTGAAGAAAATGCCACAGCCGGAGCGGATTGGGAAACGAATATCGCCAATAAACCTACTACAATAACAGAGGAACAAGCTACCGCAATAGAAGCAAATACAGCAAAACGAACTTATCCCGAAGCGGATGAAACAAAACTTGGAGGAATAGAAGAAGGTGCTACTGTTGGAGCTGATTGGGAAACCAATATTCAGAATAAACCGACAACCATCTCGGCAGAACAGGCAACAGCCATTGAAGCCAATAATGCTAAACGTTCATACCCCGAAGCGGATGAAACTAAACTTGGTGGTATTGAAGAAAATGCCACCGTTGGAGCTGACTGGGATGTCAACTTGCAGAATATTCCTGATTTCCTGAAAAAGTTCTTACAGGTGTATGCTGATTCCGGCATTTTCTCAGGTGAAGATTGGGAAGCAAAGCTGGCTGAGATACTGAACTTCCAAATCAACTTTATGAAAAACTTCGTGGATGCTGATGTGGATAGCCTTTCGGTAGATGTTGCAGGAAACAATCTGAAGCTCACTTTCAAAGACGAAACAGACAAAACCATTACACTACAATAATTATGAAAGCATTAGTAATAGCAAGCCTTTTCTCGGCATTTATAGCATTGGTAGTTTACCTTACCTCAATCATAGCGGTTCATGGCATCCGCAAATCAATTTCCGATAGCAATTACTTTTTACGCAAACCCTACAAGCTTGTATTTGAGATAGTGATGTGGGTTTGTGGACTGGCCATCATCATAACAGGTCTTTTCATTAAAGAATCTGCCGATTGGTGGGTTCTCGGTGGTGGTATCGGAATCTTCATGGTCGGTGTATTTTCCGACTTTAAGCGAAACCTGTTTATCCGTATTGCTCACTATGTATCGGCAATTGGTGGTTTTACGCTTCTTGGATTAAGCTATTATTTCAGCTTCGGTAATATCGAATACACCATCATCATCGCTATTTCGGCTTTGATTGCAACAGGCTTTGCCGATAAGCGAATTTGGTGTTTGGAGCTGACAGTGGCAGCAGAGATATTTATCGGTCTTTTCTATTTGGCTCACACAATCATGTAGTTCTTGTTTGTTCATGGATAAAAAGGGCTACATATCAAGGATTCGTGAGGATTTAAAAGGCGGACGTAAGCACTCTAAAACCACTATTGAAAGCATTGCCAAAAGTTTCGGGATTGCCAACAAAAACTTGGTGAAAGAATTTACCGAACTGGCAATAATCCTTAACGCAAGAGAGATAGCACACGACAGTTCGCTGACCACTTACGAGAAATACCTTGATATTGTAGCCCTGTATCAATCACAGGTCAATCTTTCCATGCGAACAAGCATGAGTGTATTGATGCAGCAATATTCCACTCCGGCACCTATTTCATTCCTGGCATCTAGTTATATTTTAAAATCAGGTAGCTTATCGGGTTATAAGGCTTTTAAGAATATTGCAAAGGGAAGCACTAAGGGTAAAATTGTCGGCAATGCTCACCTTACCAATGACAAAAACGATTTTCCAAGATACTTAGAGCCATCGGCAGGAAATGGACTTTTAACCATTGCTTTACCTTATCACTATACCCATGTTAACGAGCTGGACGATGTAAGGCTTGCCAACTTGAAAGAACAACCTTTTGCAAAGGTCAGCTCTTGGGATGCGTTAAAACCTCCGGCAGCTTATGACAGAACTTTTGACGGCATAGTTACAAATCCGCCTTTCGGTTCGCTTTCTCAACCTGAACTTTTCGGAAAATTCAAAATCAAGCGATTAGAACATGCAATGGCATTAAACGCTTTGCGTTGCATGAAGGATGATGGTAAGGCTGCCATTATCATTGGCGGTCATACCACTTGGGACGAACATGGTCGTGTAACCGCAGGAACTAACCGCATTTTCCTGAATTATCTCTATCATTTTTACAACGTTGAAGATATAATCCCGATTAACGGCAAAAAGCTTTACTCCAGACAAGGAACTTCAATCAATACTCGATTGATTTTGATAGATGGAGCTAAAGCAGTTCCCGATGGAGCAGCTCCACTTAAAAATAAATTACACAGCACCGTTGTCAATACCCATGAAGAACTTTGGGACAGGGTTGGTTTAGGTAATAGTACAAGCCCAAAGCCACAAACCAAAGATGTGAAGGTCATTAAACTTCGTGCTAAAGCCATCCTGATAAAGCAGAAACAAATCTCTTCCGTGAATACAAAAAAAAGTTTTGTAATAATCCATAATGAAATTGTGGACTATTTAAAGAATATCAAAGGAGCTTATCAAATAGAAGATGTGTTTGAGGATCCCAATAAATACGGTGATGTTGTTTCTCATTTCTCAGCAAGATACGACCAGAAAGACAGGTGGAATTATAGAAAAGCTCAATTTGTTATTACCTGGAATCAGTTAAGACTTTTCATCCCTGATTTTGGTTACAGAACACTTCCCGATACTGACATTAAAAACCTTTTGCCACTTCTGAAAGAAGGTTTTCCACTACTTTTTAATTCCCCTGCTTAATATGAAAAGTTGTGTAAGCTCCATATTAAAACTTAAAGCAAAAGCCATAGTCATTAGGCAAAAGCAGTTATTCTTGGGAGGTATTCCTACGATTGAACCGCAGCGCATTTTGGTAGCTTGTGAAGAAAGCCAGACAGTTACAATGGCACTTCGCAGTCAGGGGCATGAAGCTTATAGTTGTGACATTCTTCCAACCACAGGCAAATATCCCGAATGGCACATCCAGGGTGATGTATTGAACCAATTGGATAAAGGTTGGGATATGATGATAGCATTTCCTCCATGCACCTATCTGACTGTTTCAGGCAATGCCTGGATGCACGACCCTGAACGTCAAAAGGAACGCAGGAAAGCACTGGCTTTTATCCGCAAACTGATGAAAGCTCCCATTGATAAAATTGCCATTGAAAACCCAATTGGTGTTATCAGTACCGCAATACGCAAGCCCGACCAAATCATTCAGCCCTACTACTTTGGCGACAATGCGAAGAAATCAACTTGTTTGTGGCTAAAGAACTTACCGCTTTTAGAACCAACCGATATGCTTGATGAAGACCAATTGGAATACAAGCATTGGTACGACAAAAAGAAAAAACGTTGGAGACGGCAACCGCTTTGGTACTATCAGGCAAGGGATTTAAGCGATGAAGAAAGACGCAGGGTTCGCAGTAAGACCTTTCAGGGGATTGCCGATGCAATGGCTGACCAGTGGACAACAAAGAATATTTATTCAATAGCAGTATAGTATGAAATCAGACATTAAAATATGCAAAAGCAGCATTACCATTAAGTTTGGTAGCGTTCCACCAAAACATATATCGGCAAGGCTTATTGAGTTGGGTTTTAAAACCACAAACAACAAAAGCTTTGTCCGCACCAAAAAGCTGGCTCAAAACGAGCATGAGTATTTACAAGGAATGTTCGGTCATAAAGGGCTTGGGATGGCTTATATTCCCACAGCAGAAAAAGGTTTTATCCTGGACACAACTGTTCCTGATTCTATGGGACATGAAATGCACATCGCAATCCGGAAAGTAAAGAAAAGTATCGGAATGCCTTTGTTTGACTATGTTGCTGAGAAACTCGATTACAGTAATGACGAGCTTGTCAAGTCGCTTTCGTGCGAACAGATTGATGCCGTATCATTGGCAATTTACAATATCGAGAAGCGTGGCCAGGGTATCATAGTTGGCGACCAAACAGGAATTGGTAAAGGAAGAACCGCAGCAGCTTTAATCCGCTACGGTGTTAAAAGTGGACTGCAACCTGTGTTCTTATCCGAAAAGCCCAACCTGTTTACTGACCTCTATCGAGACTTGTCGGACATTGGAAGTTCTGCTTTAGTTCCGTTTATCGTGAACACCAAAGAGAGCAAAACCAATGTAAAGGACAAAAGCGGTGAAGTCATTTATACAGCTCCCGAAAAACCAACACAAGAAAGGATTATCAAGGGTAAGAAAGTACCCAACAATTACAACTTTGTTTGTGCCACTTATTCGCAGTTCAATCAGCCGAAAAAGCCAGCCAAACAAGAGTTTTTAAATGCTGCAAGTAGCGGGAATATCATCATAATGGACGAAGCTCATAACGCTTCGGGAAGCTCAAATACAGGTGAGTTTATGCAAGATGTATTAAGGCAAACCAAAGGCGTTTGTTTCCTTTCAGCCACCTTTGCAAAGCGACCTGATAACATGCCGATTTATGCTCAGAAAACTTCGATGAGCGATGCCAATATGAGCAAAGAGGATTTGGTTGAAGCCATCACCAAAGGCGGTGTTGCATTACAGGAAGTATTAGCAGCCCAATTGGTTTCAGAAGGTCAGATGATTAGGCGTGAACGTTCTTTTGAAGGTGTGGAAGTCAACTACATCGAGCTTAAAGAAAAAGCCAAAGAGCAAGCCGAAACTGCCGACAAGATTACCTCAATCATCCGTGATATTATCGGATTTCAGGAGAAGTACATCAATAAACAAGTTGATGAGCTTGATAAGATTGCAGCAGCCGAAAGTAAAGAGGTTGAAACACGCAAAGGAACTGAGAAAGCCGGGGTTGATAATATTCCTTACTTCTCCAAAGTCTTCAACGTAATCAATCAATTGCTCTTTAGCCTGAACGCTGCCGATGTTGCCGACCATGCTATTAACAGACTGAAAGAAGGTAAGAAACCTATCATTGCTTTTGCCTCCACAATGGGAAGCTTTTTAGAAGGAATGGCAAAACCCGATGATGTGATTAACGGTGATTTCTCAACCGTTTTAGAAAAGGGTTTGGATTCAGTTCTTCGCTATACAGAAAAGGATATTGATGGAGAATCACAGGGCAAACAGTTTAATATTGCCGATTTATCGGAAGATGCTCAATTGGCTTACTACGAT
>JBNKRV010000217.1:0-3211 GCA_050296935.1 Marinilabiliaceae bacterium
ACTCTCATGCTTTGCATAAAAAACTGATCTACTTCGTTAAATTTATCGAGCTAGCGAGCTAGCCCTGCAAAATTTACCTTGTATATCAGCCTTTTATGTCAATCTGAATTCTAAAATTTTAATCGAACTCAGGTTATTACAATTATTTATCATCTTTTTAGTTGATTCTTCTGTTATTTTGGAATCCAATTTCTGATAACGGTGTGTTTGTCTATGTGAATATACTCATGTAACTATTTAAAGTTGTTTTTTTACCGTGACAAAATTGTGACAACGTTAAATAGGACAATATAGCATGTAAAAATGAATATGAGATGTGAGCTATCTTATTGAAATTCAGAATGAAAGATGTTGAGCCCAGAATAGTAAAGAGATATTAAATACTGGTTTCTTGATTAAGAAAGATTCGAGAGTAGAAGCATGAATTTGTATATTGATATTATACATCACTACATATCAATGTTTTACGGAGGTGCTAGTATGGAAATGTAGTGGTGTATAACAATAAAATTAAATTAATATATCTGCAAAATCATTGAAATTAATACCTGAGAAATTACCGGAGCTCATGAATAACAGATTCTTATTTTTCCAGTCAGTACTTTTTAACTCCTTTTGCAACAAGTCAGTATCTGAAAATACTCTGATATTTTTTGTGCCAAAGGCTATAGCAACATCTTCTTCGCTTATTAAAGATAGGTTTTTGTGTTTTATTACTTCAGGATTAAAATACACATAAGCCACATCAGCATTAATCATACTTTGATTGTATTGAGGAAGAAAGTCTTTGTTTAAGCTACTGAAAGTATGTAATTCCATACAGGCAAATAATTCTCTGTCGGGATATTGATTTTTAACAGCATTAATAGTTGCCGTGAGCTTTGAAGGGGAATGTGCAAAATCAAGAAAAATACTTGAGGTTTGATTTTGTTTTAATGTTTGAAGTCGTTTAGCTGCACCGGTAAATGAAGTAATGCATTCAAAAAACCTTTCATCCGCAATCCCAAGTTCAGAACAAACGATTCTTGCACCATTAATATTTTGCAAATTGTGAGCTCCGAATACCGATAGTTCATATTCTTTCCCTTCAAAAGATACTGTTGTTTTATTGTTTTTAACAACAGATGGATATTCCTCGTAGGCAAAAGAATGAATATCAGGCCTAAGGTCAGCTGATATATTCTGAAGTTCTTCATCAAAAAGGTACCAGATTAAAGTTCCATCTGGTTCAATGGTATTTGCAAAGTGATTGAATTGTTCCACATAATTTTCCCATGTTGGAAATACGTTAATATGATCCCATGCTATTCCTGTTAATAATGCTATGTGGGGTCGATACCAATGGAACTTAGGTCTGAGGTCAATGGGAGAACTTAAATATTCGTCCCCCTCAAAAATTGCAATGGGTGCATCATGAGACAAACTAACCATCGTATCAAAACCTTCGATCTGTGCGCCAACCATGTAATCAAATTTGTAATTTAATTCTTTAAGCACATGCATTACCATAGAAGTAATAGTGGTTTTCCCATGGCTTCCACCAATAACAACTCGTTGTTTATTTTTGCATTGCTCAAATAAATATTCAGGATAGGAGTACACTTTAAGACCTAATTGCTGAGCTTTTTGTAACTCAGGGTTATCAATGCGCGCATGCATACCGAGTATGATGACATCGATTGAGTCATTTATTTTTTCAGGGAACCAACCAAATGATTCCGGAAGGAGTCCGTGTTTAGCCAGCCTGCTTCTTGATGGGTCGAAAATCTCATCGTCAGATCCGGTAACTTTATAACCTTTTGAATGAAGAGCAATTGCTAAATTATGCATGGCAGCTCCTCCAATTGCAATAAAATGAATATGCATATATGTGGCTTTTATTTTCAGTTAATGTTTTTAAGATATTATCAAAGGGGCATTGAATTATCAAGAACCTCTATATTTGTTGTGGTAACGAAAGTAATAAGAATACCTTTTAAATCCATATAATGAAAAATTTAAAAAGAATTGGTGTTGTAGTTTTTCCTTTTGGTTTGGCATTGTTCACTTTTAGTATTTCATTGCTCTTCCGGAGTTATCCAGTTGTTACTGAGAAATTCTATTCAGTAACCATTTATCCTGAAATTGCATCTATTCTATCAGAAGTGTCTGTTTTATTACCTTTTTCTTTGGGGGACTTATTTTATATTGGTTTGTTTACTGCATTTGTTATTGGAATTACTTTGCTAATATTTAGAAAAATAGCCCTAAAGAGTTTTGTAATTAGATTATTGCAAGTTCTGGCTTGGATTTATATAGCTTTTTATTGGTTGTGGGGGTTTAATTATTTCAGATTAGATGCTCATGCAAGATTGGATTTAAAGCAAAATAGTGCCAGTACTGATGTTTTTATCAAGACTTTTAATGAAATCGTGAATCAAACCAATAAATCCTATACTCCCAATAGTAAATTAAGCAATGATGAGTATATATATGAATTGGATTCAACATTTCATATGCTTCAGAATAAATTAGATATTCAGTATCCTTGTGGTGTTCGCCGAGTGAAGCATATCACTTTCAGTAATTTTTTTGCTAAAGCAACTATATTAGGGTATTACGGTCCGTTTTTTAACGAAGTACATGTAAATAGATATTTGTCTGTTTGGGACAAACCTGTTGTTATAGCCCATGAAATGTCGCACCAATTTGGCATTACAAGTGAGGCAGAAGCTAATTTTTATGCATGGATTGTTTGTACTAACAGTAAAGATGAATTTGTTAGGTATTGTGGTTGGTTATATGTTTTGAATTATTTCATCAAACAATCATATAACTTAGCTGAGCGAGACGAAATTTTGCAAAAAATAAAGACTGATGTGATTAGTGATTTAAAATCAAGGAGAAAGTATTGGATGAGTTTAAGAAACGAAACTATTGATAATGCGGCCAGAAATGTTAACAATGTCTATTTGAAATCCAACAATGTTGAAAGGGGCATAAATGATTATAATGCCGTTGTTCAATTAGTAGTTGATGTATATATGTCGTCTAAGATGAGTGAATATTTTAAGGATTAGATATTTAAATGCACTATTGTCCGGTAAATATTCGATTTTAATTATTTGTTAACCTTTGTCTTCGAGCCAGACAGGCTTTTACTTTTTCGCTACAGCTCGAAAAAGTAAACAAAAAGAGCCGCCGCTGACATGAAAAACCTAAAAATCAGTGC
>JBNKRV010000218.1:0-2062 GCA_050296935.1 Marinilabiliaceae bacterium
CTATCGGTAAGCCGTATGAGGGAATTGAAAATCATGAACGCCTTATAGAAGATAATAATACGAGAATAAAACTTCATGTACGGTTTGATGAAGGGGGCGCTGATAGTCTATTAATTATTGTTATTTTAGTCTCAATAATTAGAGTTGGCTATCAGGCTCTACTCTACCAAAACATTAAAACTCACTAAAACTCTAAAAAATGACTAAAGCTACATTCACCGTCACTGTAAAATCTACAGGACAACAAATGAGTACTTCAATATGGATAATTGCCGTTGAAGAAATAGAGTGTATATCAGACTTAGATGAAGGTTCAAATAATCAAGGAGATGGAGGAACTCAAAATGGTTTTATTTATGGTAAGGAGTATGAGTTTAAAATAAAAAAATACCGTGATGATAGATTACCATCCGAGGATATGAAAAAGAAAATTATATGGGAATACTCATATAAAAATGATAATGACGAGCTAATTACTAACACAATAGCATCTTCGGGTGAAACATTTAAACTAAAAATTGACAATTTAGAAATGCTGGGAAAAGAGATTTCTATTTGTGCATATTTAGGAAAGCAAAGGCGCGATGGGAAATTAGATGTTTTTTGCCACAATCGATTTAGATATTTTGACAGAAAAATTGTAAACCAACAAATTTCTAAAAGAAAGAATTCTCCTTGGAAAATTGACCAAGGTGGTTCATCATTATGTGGAGTTGCTTTGGCTGGTTTTTATTTAGCAAGAGATAATTTTGATATATATGAAGACTATATAAAAGAAATTCATCGTAAAGGGAGTTATTTATTTAAAGCTACTGATTATCAAATCAAAATAGACTCTGATGAACATTTAATAAAATATAAGACATCTGATTCCAAATATCCTGAACAGTCATATTCAAAAGCTCCAATGGAAGAGATAGATTTTATTTTTTTATTAACTATTAAAGATAATCTTAATACCGTTTGGGATTATGACCCTGACAATGGAAACGTTGGCGGTTTTATAGAAGGAGGTACGGGCTTAACATTACCTAATGAAATAGAGACCATTTTTGAAAAAATAAATAACTTTAATGATGTTATTGACGAAACGAATCTAATTACTTCTAAATGGTTCAATTCAAGTGATAGTGTTTCAGAATTAAAAAAACTTATTAAAGATAACTACAAAATAGCAATTCTAATTGAGGGTAGCTCGTTTCAAAGTAATAAAAAAGCCTCTTTTTCTGTTCCAACTCATTGGGTTGGCGTGCTTGATATAATAGATAATTCCAAAAACAAAGAAATTCAAGTATTAGTATATACTTGGGGGACTAAATACAAAAAATGGAAAATGTCATATGATGTATTTAAAGATTCTTATTATGGATATATCGCAGGAAAATAAATTAATTAACCTAATCAAAATAGAAATAATCATTTTTTTGATTTTTTCCATTCTTGGAATTGCATTCTATAATTACACTCCGTCACATTATTACTATAACGATAGTATTTTTTTTGAAAATGTAGACAGTTTTATTGCATTAATAGGATTTGTTTTAAAAATCACTTTTTTTTGGATAATTATTTTCTTTCCTATTCTATGGATAATTCAGTTAATAGCACTGTTCAGATGGAAAAAAATTAAACCAAACTATAAAAAAATATTAGTATTAGCAATAGTCTATTTAATTAGTGTTTTTGTTTTATTTAGCTTGTTTTCAATAAATAGCAAACAGGATTTCAAAAAAAGAAAACTAGGTCGAATCGAAAACGTTTTGTAACAATTTGTATAATGCAAACGCACCATACAAGAGCCGTGTACGCTAAGAGAGGAAGGCCATTTATAGGGTAACTTCTTCGTAAGCCGAAAGTATTGGGATTCAGTCAACGGACTGATGAAATTTACTAATGATTTCCAGCAGGTGAAAGTCCAGCTCACTCAAAGCCCGTAAGCAGAGTGATAGCGAACCTATTGGGTGATTCCGTGAGGATAGCAGAATTGACCAAAGGGAAATCATGAACACCAATAAAAGTAAGCCTTTGTGAATAAAAGTAGTAGGCAAGCAAGTATTTAGGC
>JBNKRV010000219.1:0-23299 GCA_050296935.1 Marinilabiliaceae bacterium
AAAGCTATGAATTTCACTTATAAATACCGATTTTCTGTGTCATATTTGCTTACCATAGCCCGCTATGCTTTCGCAAACATTCCTTGAAACTCAATATTTATAAGCGATTTGAGCCATTAATTTTATATCGAACTCAGGTTATTAAATATTTCAACATTGGGCTTTTATATTCATTTCATATGGCTGTCGGGCTACCCCTCAGTCATACGAAGAGACTGGAATGGCTATAAAGACAGTACTACCTTCCTCAGAAGGTAGTTTTTTAATTTTAATGCATAAACATATATAAAAAGGTAATTTTGTAATATGATAACATTTAATTTTAAAGCTACACTGAAGAAAAAATCAAACAGTCCAAAGTAACATTTAACGCCAATACACTCACAGGTATTTTTAAAAATGCAAGGGATAAGGAAATGGCCGTATTGTTTAAAGTCAGCAACCTGGACTGAGCATTAATTTTGTAAATGTATAATAATGAAGCGAATCCAATTAATATTCATACATACTCTTTTTCTCCTGCTTTTTACCTTTTCGTGTTCTGAGGATAAGGAACATGAGCAAGAATTGAAGCTGTGGTACGATAAACCTGCAAAACAATGGGTAGAAGCTTTGCCTGTAGGTAATGGGCGTTTAGGAGCAATGGTTTCTGGAGACCCGGTTAATGAAGTCTTTCAGTTGAACGAGAACACGTTATGGGCAGGAGGGCCTAACCGTAATGATAATCCCGCTGCAAAAGATGCATTAGCCGAAGTACGCAATCTTATTTTTGAAGGCAGATTTGCCAAAGCACGTGATCTGATCGATCAGAATATGATTAGTAAAAAGTCTCATGGCATGTCTTATCAAACGGCAGGTAATTTAAAGCTGTCGTTTCCGGGACATGAGAACTATACCGATTATTATAGAGAGTTGGATATCAATAAAGCCATTGTAGCATATTCCTATAAAGTGGATGGCGTTAAGTATAAAACCAGCGTGTTTTCTTCCCATCCCGATGAGGTTATTATTGCCAGAATAGAAGCGGATAAAACAGGAGTCATTAATTTTTCTGCAACTTTGGAAAGACCTTCAGAAGTAACTGTTTCCACAAATGGTACTGATGAACTTATCATGTCTGGAATCTGTAGCGATCAGGAAGGTATACAAGGGAAGGTTGCATTCTATGCCAAAGTTAAAATTATCACAAATGGCGGTACTGTTTCTGCTGAAAACGGATTATTAACTGTAAAAGATGCCAGTGAAGCAACTCTTTATATTTCCGTTGCAACCAATTTTAATAATTATAAAGATGTAAGTGGCAACGCCAAGAAAAGGGTAAACAGATATCTCGATAAAGCAATACAAAAAGACTATAAGCAAGCTTTGATGGAGCATATTGCCGATTATCGCTCATTTTTCAACCGCGTTAAGTTAGATCTTGGGGAAACGGATTCAGTAAAGAATACAACTGATGTGCGCATCAAAGAGTTTGCCAAAGGCAACGATCCACAACTTGTAGCTCTTTATTTTCAGTTTGGCAGATATCTGTTAATCTCATCATCGCGTCCAGGTACCCAACCCGCCAACTTACAAGGCATATGGGCGGGGACTCTTTTCCCTGCATGGGATAGTAAATATACAGTGAATATTAATACTGAAATGAATTATTGGCCATCTGAGATTACCAACTTATCCGAAATGAACGAACCATTGGTTAAAATGGTTTGCGAACTGGCTGAAACAGGAAAACAAACAGCAAAGGATATGTACGGTGCCAGAGGCTGGGTGTTACACCATAATACTGATATATGGCGAATTAACGGACCTGTCGATGGAGCCAATTGGGGTATGTGGCCTATGGGAGGTGCCTGGTTATCGCAACACCTGTATGAGAAATATGCCTTTACAGGAGATATAGACTATTTACAATCTGTTTATCCTGTTATTAAAGAGGCTGCTTTGTTTTTTGTAGATTTTCTGGTTGAAGAGCCTGTTAATAACTGGTTGGTTGTAAGCCCTTCTGTTTCACCGGAGAATACCCCAATGGGGCGTTCAACATCAATTACATCTGGAACAACAATGGATAATCAACTGGTTTTTGATCTATTTAAAATTGCTATAAATGCCTCTCAGATTTTGAATAAAGATCCCGAGTTCGTAGACACCTTAAATCAAACCTTAAAACGTTTGCCTCCAATGCAAATTGGAAGATGGGGGCAGCTGCAGGAGTGGATGGAAGATTTGGATCATGCCAATGATCATCATCGTCATGTATCTCATCTTTATGGTCTTTATCCATCAAACCAGATTTCACCCTATCGTACTCCGGAATTATTTAAAGCTGCAAAAACATCGCTTCTGGCACGTGGCGATGAATCTACAGGTTGGTCTATGGGATGGAAAGTCAATCTTTGGGCACGTTTGCTTGATGGCGATCATGCCTTTAAGCTAATTACAGATCAGTTAAAGCCAGTTGCCGGAAAAGACGGAATGGGTGGCGGAGGTGGTACCTATCCAAATCTTTTTGATGCACATCCTCCTTTTCAGATTGATGGAAATTTTGGTTGTACAGCAGGTATTGCCGAAATGCTCCTTCAAAGCCATGATGAAGCGATTCATTTACTGCCGGCTCTGCCTTCTGTGTGGCACAATGGATCTGTTAGCGGACTTAAAGCAAGAGGTGGGTTTGAAGTTAGCATGAAGTGGACGGATGGAGCTCTGCTTAAAGCTGAAATCTGCTCCTTAAATGGTGGATTATGCCGTGTGCGTTCATACATCCCACTGCGTGGAGATGGCATTAGGCAAGCAGAAGGAAAAAATACAAATGAGTTTTACCATTTAAAAGCAACACCTCAACCTATTAATAATACAAAAGAAGAGATACAGGATGCTCCATTGCGAAAAATCTATGAATACGATGTGGATACTAAACCTAATCAGGTTATTACATTTTACGGAATTAAGGAATAAAGCTTTATCTTAAGGCAGAAGTAAATGGAAGTCCCGATATGTCCGAGTAATAACGTGGGAATGAGGCAGGGTTTTTATTGTAGTTTGAAATTAGAATGTACAGATTTTATAAGAAATAAATCAAACAGAAATGGCTTTACATCCGTTCCCTTGGGATCATGAAACGGTATTTCAAACATGCATTGATACCTATATCAATTATAAATAAACATAGAATACATATTGTATAAATATAAAGAGAAAATGATTAAAGTAATCTTAGTTTTTTATTCTGCTGTTTGTTTGTTAGCTATGAACGGTAGTATGTCTGCACAAGAAAAGTTATATTCCAACGAATTTCCTTTGGGAGATGTGCAACTACTCGATGGGCAGTTCAAACATGCACGCGACCTTAATATTGAGGTTTTACTGAAATACGATGTCGACCGTTTATTGGCTCCTTATCGCAAAGAAGCTGGATTATCCGTAAAGGCCTATAGTTATCCCAATTGGATTGCCCTCGATGGTCATATTGGAGGGCATTATTTGTCGGCAATGGCAATCAATTATGCAGCCACAGGTAATGCCGAGTGTAAAAAACGTATGGATTATTTGATTGACCAACTTAAGGAATGTGAGCAGGCAAATGCTGCCAATAATGCTGATTGGGGTGTTGGTTATCTGGGAGGCGTTCCCAATAGTAAAGAAGTATGGACAACTTTTAAAAATGGTGATTTCGCTGCTTACTTATCGTCATGGGTGCCTTTTTATAATATTCATAAAATGTACGCAGGTTTGCGCGATGCCTGGTTGTATTGCAATGTTGAAGAAGCCAAAACTCTATTTCTGACATTTTGCGACTGGGGAATAAATATTACCGCAGGACTTTCTGATGAGCAAATGGAGAGAATGCTTCATATGGAGCATGGAGGCATGGACGAAGTATTTGCCGATGCTTACCAGATAACAGGCGATCTAAAATATCTGAAAACAGCTAAGCGTTTTGCACATAAAGAGTTTCTCGAACCTTTATCAAAAGGCATAGATATGCTCGATAACAAACACGCTAATACGCAAATCCCTAAATTCATAGGCTTTGAACGAATTGCAGAACTGGATCATAATCAGAAATACCATGCAGCGGCTCTTTTTGCCTGGGAAACCATTACCCAAAACAGGTCGTTGGCATTTGGTGGAAACAGTCGCCGAGAGCATTTTCCCAGTAAAACCTCATGCATTGATTTTGTAAATGTAAATGATGGGCCAGAATCGTGTAACTCTTATAACATGCTAAAGCTTACCGAAGATCTGTTCAGGGTAAATTCAAAAGCTCAATATGTCGATTACTATGAGCGAACCATGTACAACCACATTCTTTCTTCGCAACATCCTGAACATGGAGGTTATGTCTATTTTACCCCGGCTCGTCCAAGACATTACAGAGTTTATTCAGCACCCAATCAAGCTATGTGGTGTTGTGTTGGCTCAGGGATGGAAAATCATGGCAAGTACAGCCAGTTTATTTATACACATTCGAAAGACACTCTTTATCTTAACTTATTTGTTGCTTCGGAGCTGAACTGGAAAGAAAAAGGGGTGAAGATTAAACAAGAAACCTCTTTCCCTAACGAAGAGCAAACGAAGTTTTCCATAACCGAAGGAGCGGCTAAATTTACTCTGAAAGTTCGGTATCCGGGTTGGGTTAGTGAAGATGCCTTAATTATAAAAGTGAATGGAAAAAAAGTGAATTTTACAGCTCAGCCATCTTCATTTATAGCCATAAACAGAAAATGGAAAAAGGGCGATTCGGTGCAGATTATTTTGCCAATGCATAATTCTATTGAGCATATGCCAAACGTGCCTGAATATATTGCCTTTATGCACGGGCCTGTTTTGTTAGCTGCCAAAACTGGGGCAGAAGATTTGAGGGGATTAATAGCTGATGATGGAAGATGGTCGCAGTTTTCGGGAGGTGAATTTTTTCCGATTGACAAAGCTCCTATTATTATCGACGATCAAATTGAAAATCTGGGCGATAAATTGGAGCCGATACAAGGTAAGCCATTGAATTTTAAACTCAATGCAAAAATGGAAAATGCCAATGCCAAGCAATTAACCCTTGAACCTTTTAGTCAAATTCACGATGCCCGTTATATGATGTATTGGCTGGCTTTAACCAGTAACGGTTACCAGACATATGTTGACTCTTTGGCTCGTATTGAAAGCGAAAAACTTGCACTCGAAAATCGCACCATCGACTATGTAAATACTGGAGAGCAACAACCAGAAGCCGATCATGATATGCAAAAAGAGCAATCCAAAACCGGAAATAATAGCAACGAGTTCTATCGCGAAGCAAACAATGGAGGTTGGTTTAGTTACAGTCTTTCTACCAATTCACAAACCAATTTGAGCCTGTTTGTTCGTTATTGGGGTGCAGAGTGGGGCAACCGTAAATTTGATATTTATATTGATGATGAAAAATTATTAACGGAAGACAATACAAATCGTTGGAATCTTTCAATGTTTAGGAATATCACTTACGTCATCCCCGATTCAATGTTAAAAGGGAAAACACAAGTGAGGGTTAAATTTCAATCACATCAAGGTACTGCAGCTGGAGCTGTTTATATGGTGCGGTTGGTAAAGTAATAGTTTATTATTGAGATAAAACTGATAAAATCAATTGATTACTGTTTTGTTTAGCTCATGGCAATAAAAAGTGGATGTGATCGGGGTATTAAAATTTATAAAAAGACGATAAGGAAATGAGAAATTTAATGTTTATATGCAGTTTCTTATTGGCAATAGCAGTGCATGCACAAAAGTCAATAATTCAAACAAGTTATACAGCCGATCCTGCACCTATGTTTTACAAAGATACGGTGTTTCTTTATACCAGTCATGATGAGGGGAATGCCTTTGGTTTTGAGATGTTTAACTGGTTGCTTTACACCTCAACCGATATGGTCAACTGGACTGATCATGGAATAATTGCAGGAGTAAAAGAACCACATAAAACATTTAAATGGGCTGATGGACACAGCGCATGGGCTCCACAGTGCGTTACCCGCAACAAAAAATTCTATTTGTATTGTCCTACAATTTATCAGGGGAAAATGGCCATTGGCGTGGCAGTATCAAACAGTCCGTATGGGCCTTTTGTTGATGCGCTTGGCAAGCCTTTGGTTTTCCGTGAAGACCACGGCGATTATGATCCAACTGTGTTTATAGATGACGATGGTCAGGCATACATGTACTGGGGCGGCAATGGCCCTTGTTATTATGCTTTGCTAAACGAAAATATGATTTCTCTGGCAAGTGAAATTCATGTGGCTTCCATTGATTTTACGGGAACTCCTCCAGAAGCATCGTATACCGAAGGCCCCTGGATGTGGAAAAAGAACAAGCATTATTATTTGGCATGGGCATCGCGTTGTTGCCCCGAAGGTATTGGCTATGCCATGAGCGATAGCCCGACAGGTCCCTGGAAATGTAAAGGAACAATAATGGATCCGGACGAGAGGTCATCGGGAAACCATCCGGGAATTGTTGATTTTAAAGGGAATTCTTATGTGTTTGGTTTTAACTATTCAATTTTAAAGCAAACCATGAGCAAACATTACGAAAGGCGTTCTATTTGTGTGGCTAAAATGAACTACAATGCAGATGGTACAATAATACAACTGCCCTGGTGGGCAGAAACTCAGCTTCAGCAGGTAGGTGCTTTAAATCCTTATATTAAAAATCAGGCCGAAAACATTGCTTTTAGTGAAGGGCTTAAAACAGAATTTGCTACCGAATGGGAACGCAATATTCCTTGGGATAAAGGAAATAAAATAGCCGACAGGCTTTTCGTAACCAGTATTCATAATGGCGATTACATTAAGGTACAAGGTGTCGATTTTTCAAAAGGCGTATCTTCAATAGAGGTAAGTGTAGCTTCATTGTATGGTGGGAAAATAGAAATACATGCCGGTAAAATTGACGGAAAAATACTCGGAACAGTAGAAGTAAATAGTTCGGGAGAAGGCGATATCTGGAAAATAATTTCTACTCCGGTAAAAAATATTAAAGGCATACACGATGTATACTTTGTATTTAAAGGAGAAAAAGACCTGTTCAATTTTGACTGGTGGGTGTTCAAACCGTAAGTTCAGTAATGTTGAAAATAGAAAATTGAATTTATTGGCAGAGTTATATAGAAAATGTACAAATTTTAAAATCCAGAATAAATGAAATATTTCAAACTGCAAACTTTACTTGCATTCATCATTTTATTGATGTTATCAACAACACTCAATGCTCAGATAGAAGACATTCAGGTAGGGGCAACTACCCGGCAAATGCTGGTATATGCCCCCTCTGGTATTCAGGAAAACAGCCCCCTGCTTTTATCATTGCATGGTTTAAATCAGGATATTAATTACCAGAAAAATCAAACACAATGGGAAACTGTTGCCGATGCCAATGGTTTTGTGGTAGTGTATCCGGCAGGTATCAATAATTCGTGGGATCTGGGCGGCACCAGCGATACTGATTTTATTCTGGCTATTATCGACGAAATGGCAGACCGTTATAATATTGACAGAAACAGGGTTTACCTTTCCGGCTTTTCTATGGGAGGAATGATGACCTACCATGCAGCAACAAAAATTGCCGATAAAATAGCCGCATTTGCCCCTGTGAGCGGATATCTTATGGGAGGCCCAAATACCAATAGTTCGCGTCCTGTACCTATTATACATACTCATGGAACAGGCGACCCGGTTGTGCCTTTCTCGGGAGTAGCCACTTGTATTGATGCATGGATTACAAGAAACGGATGTCCGGCAACAGAAGTAGTTACAGCCCCTTATCCGGAAAGCAAACCTAACTCTAATGCAACAAAACATTACTGGGGAAAAGGTACAGATGATGTGGAAATTGTTTTATTGGAACTTGAAGGAGTGGGGCATTGGCATTCTATAGACCCTAACGGAGTACATACCAGTGAAGAAATATGGAATTTTTGTAAAAACTATTCTCTCACATGGGGAGTGCCTCAGTTTGAGCAAGCATACGTAAGTAATGATAATACAAAACAGATAAAGGTATTATTCAGTTTACCTGTTGAAGAGTTAAGCAGTTATAATGGCTTTAGTGTTCTGGTAGACAATGCCGGTGCAACTATTGAAAATGTAACTTACGCCAGCGAAAAACAATTAATTATTACCCTTACCGAAGCCATTAACAATACCAGTGAAATAAGCCTTTCGTACTCCAGTGGCAATGTAGTATCTACTTTAGAAAAAGAACTGGGAACGCTTACCGATGTATGGGTTGATAACTTACTGCCCGGAGCATCTCCTCGTATAACTGAGCTTTCTGTCAACGGAAACGGAGATGCACTTATTGCAAAATTCAATATGGAGATGGAGCTGCCTGATGATCTTTCAGGTTTTACTTTACATGCAAATTATAACAGCGATATTTCGGTTACTTTTGTTCAGGCTTCATTTGAAAACAACGACAACACCACCTTGGAATTTTCTTTGAGTCAAACAGTATATGCCGACTATCAGCTTTCTCTTTCATATTCGGGCACTGCTATTAAAACTACACAAAATGGATTGCTAAAATCATTTGAAAATACAAATGTAAGAAACAATGCAAAAGGTTTGCCTGTCAGCATAGTTTCGGCCAAAACATCGGCTTCCGGTACCGGGCTTTCTGTTAGCTTTTCAAAACCAATGCTTATGCAAAGCACACAATTAAGTCAGTTCAGTCTTGAGGTAAATGGAGAGAATATTTCGTTGACCAATTATTCAGTTGAAAACAGTATTGTAACCTTTACTTTGTCGAAAAATTTACACAACGCAGACCTTGTCACTCTTAGCTATACTCCCGGAAGTGTTACTTCTGCAGATAAAGGTGTATTAGAGAGTTTTTCCGGTTTTCCGGTAGACAATCAAATAGCCATTCCAACATGGAAAATGATACCTTCAAAAATACAGGCAGAAGACTTTATAACCCAATCCGGAATTGAAACTGAGACAACCGGCGATGTTGACGGAAACCTGAATATTGGCTGGATTGACAACGGTGACTGGGTGGAATATGCTATTGAAAGTACCTCAATACAAACAGAATTCGATATAACTTACAGATTAGCATCTATTTATAATACAGGTTTAATTTATGTTTACCTTGATGATACAAAAATTAGCCAGGTAAATGTTCCAAATACAGGCGGTTGGCAAGTATATCAATCTGTTGAATCTAGTCTTACAATTCCTGCAGGCAAGCATTATTTGAAGCTTTTTGCACAACAAGGTGGTTATAATGTCAATTATTTCACACTTAATAAAAAAACTGAAACAGGTATAGAAGAGAACAAAACTGGAGAACTTGAAATCTACCCGAATCCTGCTGCTCATATTATTAATATTAAGGCTGCAGACATGGTATATACCAAAGCTGAAATTATTAATAATGAAGGTGATATAGTATTGAGTATTTCAATTCCGGAGACCTCTGAAATACAATTGCCAGCTGGTCTTTCCAATGGAATTTACTTCTTGAAAATAAGTAATGAAAAGCAATTTGTGGTTAAAAAAATTGTAATAAAAACTAATTAGTGCCAGTCCATAAAGTCGGGTGTCTGGAGTATAAAGTTTAAATACAAGGCGTGTGAAAAATTCAAACCGAAGTATACCAGTGTATATGAGGATTTGGATTTTGAGCAACAAAGTAGTAGTCGGACTTTATAGACGAACACTATTTAAAGGCGAGTATTTTTTGAGTTGCCTGAGCTTATTTCCACATAGAATCTGTTGTGTGTTGCGCTTTTAAATGCGTCAGCTATAAAGCCCACAATGTGGGTTTCATAGTGTATTTGTTTTGATAGTTCGTTAAAATTTTGTAACTCATTGATATTTTAGGTGTAATAAAATATTTTTTAACCAAAGAATAACAACCTGAGTTCGATTAAAATTAGCGAGCTCAAAATTCAGTAAATGATTGATTTACAATATAAATTTTTGAGACATAGTGAGCTATGGTGATAGAATTTAGAGCCGTAAATCGATTATTTACTGAAAAGCTATGAATGTCACTTATAAATACCGATTTTCTGCGTCATATTTGCTTACCATAGCCCGCTATGCCTTCGCAAACATTCCTTAAAACTCAATATTTATAAGCGATTTGAGCCATTAATTTTATATCGAACTCAGGTTAATATCCAACGGGATGCATAATCCAAAGTAGATCAGGCAGGAATTGGAAGCAAGCCTGACAGGAAAAGAAAGAACCTGATTAGACTATGTATTAAACGATATGGCATATACCTGGAGCAGAAATCGTATGGGTGGCTGGGTTATTGCTCAATTGGAACGAAGTGTAAATCGCTAACGCCATTAAAAGTTAAATGATTGTTGGCAAAGTCCTATACAGGAGGCTCCTCTATCTGCAAATGTCAAATAATCTTTTTTATAATTTGAATTCCTTATTAACTTCGTTGATCTATCGATTCCCCATGATATAGAGAACTGCCTTGTATGTTCCTGAATTCGAAAAATCTACTTGACCTTATATATGAAAGGAAGGAGCGAAGATCGCGTATGCCAGATGCTCTCAATTATGTCGTCGTTTTTATTCAATTATCCCTTCCTCTTTCATTATACTTAAAACAATATCTGTTTCTGAATCGCCACCAGTCAATGAGCCAGGAAGCATTATCAATCTCTTCTTGTTATTTCCAGAATCGTCTATAAAAAACACCTCAAATCTTGCTCTTGTCAATTCTTTTATACCTTTTTAAATAAAGATTTCTGAATAACAACAGGTTAATTTTTCAAGCTAATTTAAAAAAACATACGTTTTTTTTGCATGCTATAAACAACTGCACCTTACAACTATTTTTGCTTGAAAAAATCGATTGAAACCACTATATAAAAATGAATATTTTTATCATTTATTTCCGGGGCATTGTTTAGTTCAACAAAGCCCCAACCTAAAGCGCATGTAAATAACTATTTATTAAAAACTTAGCATTAACGGTAGTTTTCTATTTTTTCATGGATTTATAATTATCATGTAATCCTATACCTGACAATATCATAGGCTCACACTTTTCAATCCTTGATATTCTTGTTTTTGATTGCCTAGGTTGCGAAAAATGAAGAATATAACTTCTCTGTCTTCCGGGTGTCAGTGATTCAAAGGCGGTTTTCAAAATCGGGTCTTTTTCCAGTTTTGCTTCAAACTCTTCTGGAATGGGTTCTGGATTCTTTCTGAATTGAATTTTTATTCCGGCTTTTTCAACCTCAACAGACTCAAAGATATATGCTCTTATGTCTTCTTCAATCTCTATTATCTCTTTACTATTTTTAAACTTAAAAAGTCTTGCTGCTTGTGAATTTGGACCGGGTTTCACCAATAGGTTTTTGTCGTCACTCAGCAAGGATCCTTTAAAAAAACTGATACAACAATATTCTTTCAATGCACTCACTATAAGAATATTTTTATTTTGAAAAGTATAACACGGAACACCCCATTTACATTCCTCTGTCAAACCACAGCTAAGAACTATTTTTCTTAACAGTTCCAGCTCTGAAGTCCAGGAATGAACCTTACAGTCAGGAGTGCCTCCCAGAGGGCATCGTCCGCAGCCTTCAATAAAATAGTTATCAACTGATTTATTCATTTTTCTTTAAAAGCAGCTTCTAAATCGTCTACAATCATTTTATTCATTTTCATCATTGCTGACATTACTCTTTGAGATTGCTCCGGTGTTCCCGTTTTCATCATCTCAATAAACCGTTCTGGTACAATCTGCCATGAAACTCCAAATTTATCTTTGCACCAACTACATCTTCCTTCGCTTCCTCCATCAGAGGTCAACTTATTCCATAACCTGTCCACCTCCTCTTGATTTTCGCATAGTACATAAAATGATACTGCCTCATTGAACTGGTATTGAGAACCACCGTTTAATGCGATAAAATTTATTCCTTCAAGCTCAAAGTCAACAACAGCCCCTCCGCCAGAAATGATTTCAGAATTGTCAAAAACTGAGCAATAGAACTTTGCGGCTTCTTCTGCCTGATTATTGAACCATAGGTAAGGTGTTATTTTTTGAAATTTCATTTTTTCTTTTCAAATTACCAAAAACGTTTAATATTTGCAAAGCAGGCAATTGCGGACTTCAAACCTTTCTGGTTACACAAAGCTACAACGACTGAATTCACTACTGATCCGGCTATTATTTTCACACATTATAACGCCATTAGTTCATTCATTTTCAATCATTTTCTCAATCCAATCTGCAGTATCCTCAGAATCTAAAACCGACCATGAATGAGGGTGTCTTCTTCCATCAATCCGGTATCCTTTTCCTGTAGTAGCTATAAATTCTGCATTCTCGTTTCCCAAAAGTCTTAATGTATTAATCATGGTTGAAAAATCCGTGGCATTCAAATCAGATAAGTCCTCACACCTAGCTAGTGTTCGTCTATAAAGTCCAGCTAATGCGTTGTGGTTCAAATTCCAGATCCTCATATACGCTGGTATACTGCGGTTTTAATTTTTCACACGCCTTGTATTTAAACTTTATACTCCAACCACCCGACTTTATGGACAGGCACTAATCAGAGGCTTAGTGTTGTACTGCGTTTTTTTTTCTCTTTTTCTTAAACTTCCATTCCTTTCCACAGTCATAACACTTAATTGATTTCTTAAAGAATACTGGAAACGCAGCATTAATAAGAAACACAAAAATCACCAATATAGTCCAGATTGAAGGCACTTTCTTTATGCTAATATTCTCAGATTTACAAAAAGGACAGATTTTCTTATTAAATCCCTTTTCTATGTAAACTAATTCAATCTTCTTTTCTATAATTCCTGATTCTTTAATGTATCCCCCTTTTTTCAACACCTCAATTCCACTAACATAATCTTCTTCTTTTACCAATAACTTAACTCCTCCAATTGCATTAGAATATAAAGGATTGGCATTAACAGTCATTTCATCTCGAATTTCAGTCTCAATTCCCTCTGATTCTAAATATGCTTTAACCATATGTGCTTCATGTGGATAGACAAATGTCTGTAAGGTCTGCAATGTGAATGTTTCAGTCATGAGATAGATTTTGGGGTTTTTACTTGATTTGAAGAGTATTGGTGTTCAGCATATCCTATAAATTGCTATTTTTCTTTCTAATATGTGTTTTATCAAATCCTTGCGTTTTCGTTTTCGCGTATCGGAGAAATACCATACAACGTATCTATAACATCATTGTGCTCATATGCACACATAGCTACATAACAACAATCTCTAAATAATATATTTAGTTGTTTTACCAGTCAAATTTAACAATTAATTGTTCCTATAAAAACAGGATAAGAAATCTACTGCTCTGAATTTTATCACCATAGCTCGCTATGCTTCAGAATTTCATATTGTATATCAATCATTTAATAAAATCTGAGTTCTTTAATTTTAATTGAACTGAGGTTAATACGTAAATACTCATCACCGGCCTTTATACTGTATATTTTCGATAAGAGTAATAGCACAGAAACCAAAAAAAGATGTAAACACCTAAACTTGCAAACAGGTGTTGGAAATGGATATTAAAGAGTTGTCGGCTTATGATCCGGATGGATGTAATTCAACCAGGAATAATCACTGGGTATTGCAGACCGCTCATATTCCTATTTATTAGCAAACGTTTATTCATCTTTAGTTACAATGAATTTACCAACAAAGCTTTCTCCATCAATTGATTCTATTTTACAATAATACAATCCAGCAGTTAATTCACTGCAATTAATTGTAAATTCTTGTTTTAGGTTTACAACATCTGTAACTTGTTGTTTTATAACAACTCTGCCCCTGACATCAATAACAGACACAAAATTATATTCTATTTTATTCCCGGGGAGCTTAATAGTTGCATATTCTGAAACTGGATTGGGATATATTATAGCTCTATTCAAAGAATGATTTACTCCTTCAATATTCATAACATTACCAGTTGTTGTTAATTGCACTGTTGTAATTGATTTTTTTGGTAAAGTAATATCCGAATTACCAAACTCCCCTACATAACTGCAATCCTCACTCTCAGATGTTCTATATACCGCAGCCTGATTGAAATTGAAACCATTAATTGAAACACTAACATTTATATTTTCAGTTTCAGAGCGATTTACCATTATCATTGTGATAGAATCAGAACTTTGATTTATAAAGGCTAAAGTTTTAATATTTTCATCAACATTACTGCTATTTATTCTTATCCAGTTGGGGTGAATAAAAGCTGAATACTGCTTGAATGCATAGAATTCTTTCGTTTTAATATAACCTTTCTCTGTGGTCCACTTGCTCTGATCCCAAGGAAATTCTATATTAATAAGGCCTGAGCCATCCCATACTAAGTCCCAATAAAGGTAAGCTACCGCATTTTCATCGTTAAATGATTTATGCATTAAACCTGCCTGAGCAAACCAATCTCCACGTCCAAATTCTGTTTGGAAATGCGGTATTTCCGGGTGTAAATTTCCAAGCTCACTGAAACTAGTGCTTATCCATGGATTATTCTCATCTACTCCATGGTATAGGTGGTGTGCAATTCCATAAATATAAGAGGTGTTTAACGCATTAATATAATTCTGAACACTGTTATAGCCAATTCCAATAGATTCAGGCCCAATAATTTTTGGTTTTATTTCTTTTTGTTCCACAATGTTGTAAATTGTTTCCAAAGCTTTATTATATCCGGCAATGGTATCAGTTTCATTAATTGTTTCTGTTGGGTTGAATAGACATGACTCCCAGGTGGCTTTAAAATCAGGTTCGTTTTGAATGCTAATATAATCCGGGTAAATACCATTTTCATTGTACTCATTTAATGATTCGCTCCACCAATTTGCAAATCCTGTGTAATCAAATTCTACAATACCTCCGTTAACATTATATTTTAAGGAGCCTCCGTTCATTCTGTCATTGTTAGATTTTAAATAAGCTGGTGGTCCCCAAGATGTTGATAATATTTTTATAGGCTGACCTAGTGAGTTTTCCGCAGCATTATAAAACTCCACAACTCTATCAATCATTGTGGGGTCGTAATCATAAGCATTCTTGACACGAAGGATATCCAAACTTAATTCACCGAATATAGCGTCGTAAATTTCGCTTTTATTCGGATGAGCGATTAACCAGCCTTCATAATAAGCTAATGCCGCTCCAAAACCTTCAACTTTCTGATATTTTGTTTCAGTGTCAACAACAATATCTAAATCAGATTGAGCGTATGTTGAAAAGGCCAAAAGGCAACTTGTTATAAAAATCAAATATTTAATCATAATCAGTTTTTAATGTTTGTGTAGTTCAGAGCTTGATAGCTTACTCTCATTATTCTTTCTAAAAGTAATAATTATAAGTAAACTATCAGCGCCCCCTTCATCAAACCATACATGAAGTTTTATTCTCGTATTATTATCTTCTATAAGGTGTTCATGATTTTCAATTCCCTCATACGGCTTACCGATAGAGTTCATTACCTGATGTTCGTAGAAATCCACCCACCTTAAATATAGCTCATTTGCTAAACGAACCACTTAGAGCTTCTCATTCTGCCTGAACAAGTACATAGTAACTTTCATTAATAATTCAGCCGAAAAGGACAAAGCCAGTAGTGATAGTATTAAAACTATATTCGCTTCTCTAAAGCAGAGCCCCTTTCCTATGTAGCGTTGTGTTGTCGCTACAATAACTGGTACTATAGGCTCCTCCGGCTTCTCTTGTTGCCTTGCCGGACTTCGCTATACTTATATCGGCTCATTTTAGGTTGCCAACCTTTGAAACTCTCCCTATCTACTGATGCACTTATCGAAGCTACCTCGGGTTCACGCTTGCGCATTACGGCTTAGGCATTTGAGCTACAGAGCTTCAGCGATACCCTCACAGGCAGAACTGTCAGCTGCTCTTCTAAATGAACAGCAAATTATTGCGATAAGTGAAAGTAGAACCAAGTTTACTTGAGTTATGCTGAATGGAGCAATAATCTTAACAAAAATTATTCAGGTAGGATTTGCACCTACTGGATCACCACAGCGGCGTGTCACACCTACTTATAGCATATGAGGCGTTTGGGGATTGAAATAGTCCGACCTCTCAAAAAACTCACTGAGCTCATTGCTTTTCAATAGGCTAAATTAATTAGAAAGTGTCGATTCAGAAGTAATAGGCGAACAAATTGAAATCACTTCCTCTTCGCGAATCACAGACCCCCTCATGACTTATTATGCATTGTTAGGCAAATGTTGCTTTTTCTATCTCAACTCAGTCATCTTCTTCGTTGTATTCATCAAGCTTGCATTCCTAAAATGCTTATTCACCTCATTAATTAATTTATAAGGTCGATTAAATGCCTCTTGGGATACTTTAAAATAATCAGATAATCTCCGTATGGTATCTTTTGAAAGTCCTTTATGATAATTCAATATTTTTGAAATTGTCCCTTTTGACAATCCTAAAATACCAATCAAATCTTTAGCCTTTAAATTATGTTCTTCCATTAATGATTTAAGTAACACTATTGGGTCTGAATCTTCAAATGTATTGTGTTCAGTATCCCATTTTTCAATCAAAAGAGTTAATAATTCAATTTCATCCTGACATTCGTTACCCTCTTGTACAACTAGTTCTTCCAATGCATTACAATATTTTACATATTGTTCTTCGTTCTTTATTATTGTATATTTTAATATTCCCATCATCATCCTTTAATAAGCATTAATCTCATACTGTTTGCCTTCATTGCACAGTTTTGTATAATCTGCGTGAGTGCCAATCCATTTTATAAATAAATGGACTCTTATAGCTCCAAAGTGGTACTTACATATCACGCGATAGTTATTACCTCCAATATTAAATACCACTCTATCAGAACCTTTACCAAGAATATCTGCACTATTAAAAGTTAAAATAATCTCGTTAGGTTCTTTCCAATCAACTCGTTTTATGGCTGATAACCAGATCTCAAATGATGCTTTACTTCTAGCATTTTTTAAGACAAAATCCTCAATCGATTGCTATTTTTATTAAATGTACTTTCATATCTCAGACACAAAGATACAAAAGAATGTTTCACTTTGGGAAACATTTAATGAAATAATAGAAATTCTTTTCTTTACGTCCAGGGAGTGCAATTTTGCAGTAGAGTAGAGCCTGATAGCTCACTTATTTTTGTTAATCATAAAAGTAACAATTATAAAAAACTATCAGCGCCCCCTTCATCAAACCATACATGAAGTTTTATTCTCGTTATATTATCTTCTATAAGGTGTTCATGATTTTCATTTCCCTCATACGGCTTACCGATAGAGTTCATTACCTGATGCTCACAGAAATCCACCCACCTTAAATATAGCTCATTAGCTAAACGAACCATTTAGAGCTTCTCTTTCTGCCTGAACAAGTACATAGTGGCTTTTACTTAATAATTCAGCCGAACAGGACAATGCCAGTACAGAAAGTATAAATTCCATATTCGCTTCTCTAAAGCAGAGCCCCTTTCCTATGTAGCGTTGTGTTGTCACTACAATAACTGGTACTATAGGCTCCTCCGACTTCTCTTATTGCCTTGCCGGACTTCGCTATACTTATATCGGCTCATTTTAGGTGGCCAATCTTTGAAACTCTCCCCATCTACTGATACACTTCTCGAAGCTACCTCGGGTTCACGCTTGCGCATTACGGCTTGGTCATTTGAACCTATCGAGCTTCAGTGATATCCACACGGACAGAACTGTCGGCAGCTCTTCTAAATGAACAGCAAATTATTGCGATAAGTGAAAGTAGAACCAAGTTTACTTGAGTTATGCTGAATGGAGCAATAATCTTAACAAAAATTATTCAGGTAGGATTGGCACCTACTGGATTACCACAGCTTTGTTGCATACCAACGGTGTATTTACATTCTCGTGTGAAGTTTTTAGTAAGTTTAAAAATAACCAACAGCAAATCCCAGGTAGCTTTGTAAACCGGTAAATCAACATAAAATGCCATTGAGTATTTTTTGGATATTTATCAAAAAATATTGACAGTCGAGAGGTGTTTTATTGAGTACATCAAAACTCGCCAGTTCCTTTATAATATTTTCATGATGCGTTACAGGTGTATCAGAAACATTGTTTGATTCAAGCTGCTTTTTCCATTTATCAAAAGCAGAAACATCAAGGGCTAAACCCTTGATGCTAATGTACCTTGGAGAGGAATCAATTTCTTTGGTGTTGTTCATACTTATTATTTGCGCCAACGAACTGTGAGAAAAACCCAATGAAACAATGTGGCTATTAACATTTTATAGTGCTTTTTTAATGTTATAAACCTTTACTTCTTGGGTAAACATGTAAGCCGAGCGCTCATAGGCTTTCCAAAAAATGCCCTCTTTGTATAAATGTATTGTATCCAAATTATTGGCCTCGGTATTTTTAATTGTTTTTATATCTATGTGTTTTAAGAAAAACCTTTAAAAAAAACAAAAATAGACCGCTTCGCGGTAAATAGAAAAATAGACTAGTTCGTTAGCACTCACTAATCCCTGATGCAACGTACCGAATACCCGCCCGACTTATTGTAGCCGCTCCGGGTCATATTGGCGTTGTTGTAGCTGATGTAGCGGTAGTATGCGTTGCTACTATTGAACTCTGTACTACTCCACAAGTAGCTGTTGTAACCCGTGTGGTAGAACGCCCCTGTACTGTATCGGCAACTACCCGGAAGAGCGGAAAAACCGTAATTATCGGTTCCTTTTCCATATTTCCAACCAGAGGTGGCTTTCAGAACTGTACCTTCTTTACCATCGTACCCCTGTTCTGTAATATAATCTTCCAAAACCGTCCACTCTTCATCACTAGGTACATGCCAACCAGAAGGACATAGTTTTTCGGTTTCTACTGTGTACCAGCTATACAAAGCCCCGTATCCGTTGGCCACTGCTGTGGACTGATCGTTACCTTGCCAACAGTAGGCAGGAGTGGTTCTGTCTTTCCAGGAACTATTACTTGTTACCAAAGGAATACTTGTGCCATCGTTGTAGGTGGTAGTTCGCAGGTTTTCAGCCATCCAAACCTGATCACCTATTTGAACTGCAGCGTATGTATTACCATCATTGTCTGTTGGTCCGGAACCATCCCAAACATCTTCTACCGGTGGCTGGTAGAAGATCATACTATCAACCTCGGTGTGTATATTATATTTATTTATTACAAAGCCATCCTTCATTAGGTAAACAGTATCATTCTGAGCATAACTAAAAAACGTGATTAATAACATTAGTGCCATTAAAATTGAATTTCTTTTCATTTTTATTATTGTTTTAATGATGAATTATTCTTTAACTATTTTTTCAGACTCAATAATCTGACCATCGTTCAAACGGAACAGATATAAACCTTTTGCGATACTACCCAGATCCATTGATAGTGTATTCTGCCCTTTTACAACCATAGCACCGGAGGTTAACACAATCGCACCTTGCATATCTATAATTTGCATTATAACAGAACCATTAGTTGCAGAGCTATAACTAATGTTTAAAAGATTGCTAACCGGCATAGGGTAAAGTTTTACAGAACTTTCCTCTTTTTTTTCCTTTACAACAGAGGTTGTAATACCTTGACTAAATGTAATGGATGAAATAGCGCCTAAAGCAATGGTTTGAGTTGATGCGTCTTTCTTTTGAACAGCCAGATTGACATCCGGAAAAGTCAGTTTATCAATATCGGCTACCAGAAAAGTGGTAGTCCCCGAACTTTGCTCTACGTTCATAGAGCTCTGAGCATTTCCGCTTATACAGCAGCTTACTACAGCTAAAACGGTTAATGCTCCTCTGAATACATTTTTCATTCGCAGAATGGTTTAGAATATTAAATAATTTCGTTCAATTTTTCAAGCCGCGAAAATACATTAGATTTGATAAATGGCAAAATTATATTAGCAGAGTGTATTGTTTTTTTTGATAAGTGTAGTTAATAGATCTGTACTGTATGGTGAGGAAGGCATACACTCTTTTGCATTTTTTGGCTGTGAGTCGACCCGTGGGATTTGCAAATGGGTGTAATCGGGCGGCTCTTATTGTAATGACTCGTCCTAAAATTAGTTTACACTTTTTAATTCACAATCCTGTTTCAAATTTACACTTTAATTTTAATCCTAAATACTGTTTACAGTTTTTAAACCCCTCTTTGTGGAGTGGAGCGTAGCGGAACGGAGCAAAGAGGGGTTTAAAGCCGCTAAAAAACTTCCTCCAGGGCTTTTTCTGCCTTTCTGGAATAATAGTTCTTCCACCTCCTTTTTAACTCACCCGACCTGAAATGGGCTTCTATAGGCATCAGGTAATCAATACTGCCATGAGGACGTTGATGATTGTATATGCTTATTGCTACTGATATGCCTTTAACTGCTTGTCCATAATTTGCATAAGATTTTTCTAACAATTCATCTTTTAATATCCCGTTAACCCTTTCTGCAATTGCATTTTCCCTTGGGTCGCCATTTTGAGTCATACTTATACGAATAAAATTATCGTTTAATATGCCAACATAATCTGAACAACAGTATTGAGAGCCGCGGTCGGAATGATGAATAAGTCTACCTAAATCATCTCTATTGTTCCTTAATGCCATATTTAACGCTCTTATGCAGCCTTCTGCCGATAAATCAACAGACAAATAGAATCCGACTATCTTACGGCTATACGCATCGGTTATAAGGCTCAAATAGGCAAATCCTTCCCCAACTACAATATAGGTAATATCACTGACCCAAAGTTGGTTTGGTGCAGTCGGATAAAACCCTTCTATCAGGTTAGGATACTTACGCATCCAATGGTCTGAAAATGTCGTTATTGGTTTATTCCGCTTTCTTTTCCGAACCAATAAGCAACGTTCTGAAAGCAAATTAAAAAAAGCATCACGTCCTATTGAAATATGGTGTTCCTGCATAAATGGTTCTAACAAAAACAACAATTTTCTACCACCAATTCGCTTCTGTTTTTTCCTTATGCTTAGCACTTGGTCAACCAACAAATCATGCTGCAACGATTCTTTCTCCAATTGCTTTTTGTGTTGGTAATAAGCCTGTCTGGTATAGCCAAGCAACGAGCAAAGAGCAGTAATACTGCGGCTTTCTCTCTGACTCACGTTCATTATCGCTTGGCACCAAACTTTTTTCGCAGGTCGATTCCGGTATGCTCTTCAGAAAGTTTCAGCATTTCTTCCAGCAGTTCGCTTTTTAACTGGCTTTTTCGCAAAGCATCTTGCAAAAGCTTTACATCTTTTGACAACTCCGGTTCGGGATTTTTACCTTCTTTTTCCAATTTTCGACGTTTCTTTTCTTTCCAACTTGGTTTTCTTCCCTGATATTCCAGTACCCAATCGCAGATACTTCTGCTTGGTACTCCGTATTTAGCCTCTAATCCTCGGTAACTTATCGACCCGGTTAGATACTCGGCTACGATGACCTCTTTACTGATGTTTTCTTTTTTCTTGTCCATGACTTTTTGTGCGGTGTTAATTTACACTATTTGTGTAAACCTATATCAGGACAAGTCATACTCGATTAGGGGCTGGGCTTTTTATATCTCATCAATTTCGCTATCTGAAAGTCCTGTAGATTCCTTAATAATGTCTTTTGATATTCCTTTTTCTAATAAAGTACGAGCAATTTCGATTGCTTTTTGCTTCTTTACTCTATCTTCTGCATCTACTTTCATAGTCCAAGCCATACTTGCACCATATCGTAAATCCTCAATATGTCTGAAATAGTTTTTCTGCTCATCTTCAGAAAGTTTATCTACTCTCCACAATTCTTTTGCTTTGTTTATCCCTTTGGCAGTAAACTCATCTTTTATTTCATTGTTTTTCAAATAGTAAATCCATTCATCTAATGTATCCTTTGCAACATCATCAAATTTATTCACTTTAATCACATAATATTCTGGGAATATCTGAAAAGGATCAATCTTACCTCCTAATAATTCGGTTTGTTTTGCCGATAATATTAAGTTGTCAGATTTATGAATCCCTTTAAAATCAGTCCTTCCATGATAGACATAATCGTCACCTTGTCCTAAATCAAAATAAACGATATTAATTGAATAAACCTTTTTAATACTTATATATGGCTGTCCAACCGAAATATATTCAGAAATAACTTTGGATGTACCATAAACCATTCGATGAAAATAATCGTATTCATTTTGGTTTTGAATCTCAATTATTACAAATTCATCTTTTGAGTTCTTCACTAAAATATCAACACGATTAAACTTATCCGATTCGATTTGCTGATTACTTTCACTTTCAAGAATATTTTCAATACAAATATCCTCCTTCAACAATTCCGATAAAAATCCTTCTAAAACTGAAAAATCAGCTTTATTTCTTAAAAGTCTTTTTATTGCCCAATCAAATCGTATTAAGTTCCTATTAGTCATGTCTATATTTTTAGTGCCAAACAAATTTAGACATTTTTTATGAATCATGGTTTTATGTGCTCCTCGATTTGCCTTGCCCCTAATTATATCGGTTTTGTTACTAATCATTGAGATCAAAGTATTAACTAAACTTCTAATATCGATAGCATAAAATATCTATTAAAAAGTCTTTTGTTTTTGCAATTGCTTGTGTTTTATTAATTTGCTTCTTATGCTTAAGTTTCTTCTTACTATTTTGCTTTATTACAGCACCTTGCATTCTTATTATTGATGAAAGATTAAGAGTGAAGACTTTAGCAAAAAAATCTTGTTTAATTGCTAATGATGTTTTTCCAGTAAAATGCTCAATATGCAATACTTTTTTAAAGAGTTTGTAGCTTTCTTCAACAGACCATCTCATATGGTACAATTCTTTTAAATCTTCAATGGTGTATGTATTTCTATCTATTAGATTTGTTGCCAATATTTCCTTTTCTCCAGAGGGTAATTCAATACATACCAAACGCAATCCATCAATTACTAATGGAATATTATCTTCTTTTAATTTTGTTGTGCCTCTATTCGAACGCCATTTCATAATCCAATCAATATCAGTTTCATTGCTATTTGCTAATTCAATGCCATCTTTCCAAGATTTGCTCAGTCGAAAACAAAACTTAAAGCCTTTCTGCATTAAAAATCCAATTAGCCAATGTCCTGGATAACCTCTATCGAATACTAGAATATCAGTTTGGGGATTAAGATTTTTTAAATGCCTAACAGCTAAATCTTCTTCTCCTGTTTTGATTTTATCAATTTGAGCATCAAGAACTAATTCATTACAAACGTCATAAGCAAAAGAACATTTTGCTCTAATTATTTCATCATATTGATTG
>JBNKRV010000220.1:0-89088 GCA_050296935.1 Marinilabiliaceae bacterium
ACAACTGATTAAATATTGGCTGTCCGCTAAAATTTGTACTTTTGCCCATGTCTAACTTTTTAGTGTGGTAACTCAAAAGTAGACAAACCGGGTTGGGTATGAAAATGTTCGACCCGGTTACTTTTTACCGGACACTAGTGAACAAAAAATACTCTTCTCAATTATACTTACATTATACTAACTAAAATATGGAACTAGTTTTTGCTACAAACAACACTAATAAATTAACTGAAATACAAAAATTATTAAACAAATCTATAAGTCTGAAAAGCTTATCAGACATTAATTGTTCTGAAGAGATACCTGAAACTGGATTAACTTTAGAAGAAAATGCCAGACAAAAGTCAATGTATATCTTTAATAAATTTGGCATAGATTGTTTTTCGGATGATACTGGATTAGAAATTGATTGCTTAAACGGAAAACCTGGTGTGTACAGTGCAAGATATGCTGGTGAGGAGAAAGATGCTGAGCAAAACATGCATAAAGTGTTAACAGAAATGAAAGGATACTCTAACAGAAATGCTCAATTCAGAACGGTGATATCCCTGGTTATTACAAACAAGGAATATCAGTTCGAGGGTGTAGTTAAGGGCAAAATTGAAAATAGAGCAAGTGGTAATGAGGGATTTGGTTACGATCCGATATTTACTCCAGATGGTTATAAGCAAACATTTGCTGAAATGGACATTTCATTAAAAAATAAAATCAGCCACAGAGCGTTAGCAGTATCTAAATTGATAGACTTTTTAAATAATGGAGATTATTAATACACTTCATTTTTTAAATATCTTTACCAACAATTTTGTACAGATAACTGTGAAAGTACTACAAAGGGAATTTAAATTTACTATAATGAAAAAACTTTTTGCCTTATCAATAATATATACAATTGGAATTCAGATTATTGCACAAAATATGCCAATTGGACAATGGCAAGATTATCTCTGTTTTTCCAATGTTCACAGTATTGAAAAAGTTAATAATATAATATATGCCGCTTCTGATGTTGGTATATATACATATGATACTGAAGATCATATCATTCAAAAGTTAACAAAAATAAATAAACTATCTGATATACACATTTCAGCCATTGCTGCAATACCCAATACAGATAAACTTTTTATCGGATACTCAGATGGTAACATTGATATACTACAAGGAAGAAATATAGAAAATATTCCAGACTTAAAAATAAAACAAATCAATAATTCTAAAAAGATAAATCATATAGACTTTATTAATAACAAAGCATACTGTTCCACAGATTTTGGTGTATTAGTGGTGGACTACAATAAATTAGAAATTTCCGATTTCTTTTACATAGGAGAAAATGCCACTAATGTTATTTCTTACCAGATTTCTCATACTGAAGATTCAATATTTGTTGCAACCAAAAGTGGACTAAGAGGAGCTCCTATCGGCAGTAACCAACTACCATTTTTTGAGACCTGGAAGTACATTTCTCCAGATCGGGACGCATACACGGGAGTAATTGCAATCGAAAATCAAATCATATCCGCCAAAACTGTTAATAATTCAAGTGAATTATATGAATATAAAAGTGGCAAGTGGTCTGAAATCCGGACTTCAAACAAAATAAGAAAATTACAAGCATATGGTAATAAGTATGCAATAATTACATCTAATGCTATTAATATTTACAATGAGGAGCACCTGAATATTGATAATTTCAAAAATTATTTAATCAACGAAAATATTATAAATCCATCATTCACTTCACTGATCATTGACCATGATGACATTATGTACTTTGGAGATCAGAAATATGGATTAATAAACAAAGTCAATGATGAAGATTCTCAAATTATTCCGGATGGCCCCTATTCAAACAAATGTTTTAAATTAGTGTCGACATCCAATAGCTTATGGTCCGTAGCAGGAGACATTTTTTTTACAAAACCCAAACCCCCGGAATTATCTATATTTAAAAATAACAGTTGGAGACACTACACTAAAGAAAACGAACCCAAGTTTGATAAAATATACAGTATTCATGACATTGCTATTGATCCTCGTAACAATGAACATGGATATTTAGCAAGTAGCAGAAATGGTGTATTAGAATTAAATGATGGAGAGATTACATATCACTATGACAATTCTAACAGTGGTTTGCAAAAGGTGGCAGGATGGATTGAATTAATAGGTGGAATAACCATAGATAAAAACGGTAACCTTTTTGTAAATAATCAAGAAGTTCCTTTCCCGATAGTTGTAAAACCAGATTTAATAACTGACTCCATACAAGGATGGGTTCAATACGATTATATGCCTTACGAAAATCCGGATAATCAAGCATGGTTAAGACAAATGATATACACTTCCTGGGGGCATATTTGGGCGATCTCATATTTTGACCCTCAAGGCATATTTATATTTAATCCCAATGGCACGATTGATACTGATGAAGATGATGAATATAGGTCGCCTAAATCAGATATTAATGATTCCAGGCATTCGCAAATTAAATTATGGGATGATGAAGGTGCTGAAATAGATTTGATTCCTCAGTGCATTGTAGAGGATAAAAATCGATACATATGGATTGGTACAAATCAAGGGCTTGTTGCTTATCATCGCCCACAAAACGTATTTAACGAAAGTAAACCTATTGCATCCAGGATACAAGTTTCTCGAAATGACGGAAGTGGATTTGCTGACTATTTGCTTGAAAACGAATCAATAACTTGTATCGCGGTAGATGGGGCAAATAGAAAATGGATTGGAACGGAATCAAGTGGAGCTTATTTAGTATCCGAAGATGGATCTAATACCCTTCATAGCTTTAATACTTCTAATAGTCCGATCATATCAAACAAAATTAATACCATTACAATTAATCCAGAATCCGGTGAAGTATATTTTGGAACTGATTTAGGAATTGTATCCTATCAAGGCACAGCCATTGAAGGTAAAACAAACTTTTCAAATGTATTTGCATTTCCTAACCCTGTTCCTCCAAATTACGAAGGTGTAGTAACGATTAGAGGACTAATTGAAAATTCTGCAGTAAAAATTACGGATATAAGTGGAAAGATTGTATATGAAGCAGTTTCTACAGGCGGACAAATAGTTTGGGATAGTAAGAACGTATTTAACGAGAAAGTTAGCAGTGGAATCTACTTAGTATTTGCAACAAATGAAGATGGATCACAATCAATGGTCACAAAAATCATGATTATCCGATGAATTTAGGATTAAATTATTCATTTTTACATTCATAATATGCAATTATTTTTGCAACAAATTAATCTTGATAGTTAAAGCTTTAATAAATCATACTTTATTGTTATTAAAATTTTAGCAATCAGGCTTTAAAGATGTAACATACCTAAGAGTTATTCTATCAAAGCTTCATTATTACTATGCGAAAAAATATTTTAACAATATCAATATGCGGTGTTTTAGTTGCATCATCAATATACTTCTATTTTTATTTATACAACTTTAAAGATTATAAAGATAACTATACAATCAAGGCAATTCCCACAGATGCATCAGTAATTCTTCAAATAGATAATCCAGCTGAATTATCTAATACAATAATAAATAAAATAAACTACAGTGAGGATTTAAAAGAATTTAACTGGTATTCCCGGTTCTATCATTCTATTTGTGAAATGGATAGTAGTAAGACTTTTTCTTTAAATGAAATTTCAAAATTCAGAAACAGGCAATTAACAATTTCTCTTCATAAAGAAGGTAAAGAGAATGTAATTTCGCTTTTTTTATTAAAACTTAAAAATAAAGCTGAACAAAATAGTATTGAAAATTTTTTGACTCAAGATTCAAATCCAATTGGAAGAATAACTAAAAGAAAGTACAATTCTAATACCATATATACGCTTATTGATAACACTAATAAAAATGAATACTATCTGGCCATCTATAATGGAATTACAATAATTAGTAAATCATCAATTCTTGTTGAAAAATCACTTCGCCAGTTAGAAACTGAATATTCTTTTTTAAAGAATACTACCTTTAATAAACTATATAAAACAGCTGGAAATAACAGTGATATCAACGTATTTGTAAATTTTAAAAATCTTCCGGAAGCAATTAAACCGTTGTTCATCGATAATTTCAAAGAAAAATTATCTGTATTAAGTAAATTTGGCGAATGGGGAGAGTTCGATATAAACCTGAATCGTAATGTTATTAATATTAACGGCTTTATTCACCCCTCTAAAGAAAATAATGATTATAATCTATTATTTGATGGCATAGATGCCTCATCTACACAAATTGCTAAGGTTATTCCAGATAATTCTAACTTGTTTATCTCCTATAATTTTGAAGATGAAGAGGATTTAAAACAAAATTTCACCAAGTTCCTGAATAAAACAAATACATACAATCAGTATTTGTCTCAATACACAAAAACGTATCATAACCTACCCATAAACGAAAGTGAAAATATTATATTTGATTTATTAGATAATGAATTTGCTCTAGTATTTAATCCATCAAACCCAAATGACATTAATGATGGCCAATACTTAATCCTAAAAACGAATAGTAAATCCAAAACACTAAAAGCACTAACAAGATTTAATAATAAAGTTGATTTTGAACCCATTTACAACTATAAGCTTGATAATAAGACTAATTTTCCCATTTATGATGGCCATTCATTAAAAATATTCGAATATGTATTTTATAACTTTTTTTCAATATCACCAACAAAATACTTTACATTTTACGATAACTATTTAATATTCTCAAATTCTGTTAGCTCTTTGAAATCATTTATTTATGCAAATGTTTTAAAGAAAACTATTTACAACAATAAATACTATCAGCGATTCTCAGAAAATTTTTCTTATAAAGAAAACGTATTTGTTTTTTGTGATTTTTCCAAATTCCAGGATATTTTTCCCGAAGTAAGTAATTTCAATCTGTTTAATCCAGACAAAGAGCAAAAACAAAACCTTTCAAAGTTTTATGGTGTTGGCTTACAAGGTTCAAAAGCAAACGATCTAATGTATATCAACACAAGCATCGAATATTTACCTGTCAGGGAAAAAGAACCTCAAACAGTTTGGCAAAGTAGATTAGATAGTACAATTATATCAAAGCCTTCATTGGTTGAAAATCACTACACAAAAGAAAAGGAAATAATAGTTCAGGATAAATCGAATATTATATATTTAATTGCCAATAATGGAAAGGTATTATGGGAAAAAAAACTAGACTCTCCTATTTTAAGTGAAATTTTCCAAATAGACTATTATCGGAATAGCAAACTTCAATACTTATTTAATACTAAGAATAAGATATTTTTAATAGATAGAAACGGAAACGCTGTTGACAATTATCCAATTAATCTAGCCAACCAGGCAACTAACGGTATAGCTCTATTTGATTATGATAATAACCGGAACTATCGAATATTTGTAGCTTGCAATAATCAACAAACTTACGCATTTGATAAATCCGGGAAAATAATAACTGGTTGGAAATTTAATAAAACAGAAGGAAAAGTTTCAAAACCTATCCAACATTTCAGGATTGCAAATAAAGACTACATTGTTTTATCGGATAACAAGCGTAATTATATTTTAAATCGCAAGGGTAAAAATCGCATCAACATTAAAGGTGATTTTATAAGTAATCCAAATAGTATATTTTATTCTCAAGTAACTGACCATCCTTTCATAGTAAATACTGATTTGAAGGGAAATATAATTGAAATCAACCTGAATAATGGTAAGACAACCAAATTACTTAAAAATGATGTAGGAGACCATTATTTTACAGTCAGTAATATAACTCAGAATAAAAACGACGAATATATCATCCTTACAAAGGATAATTTGACCTTATACAGTAATAGCGGCAAAAAGATTTTTAAAACCGGTTTTTCAGGAGAAATTGTTCCTGTGGCAGATCTATATCAATTTACAAGTAGCAACAAAAAAATTGGTGTTTTTGATTCTTTGAACAACAAGATTTATCTTATAAATAACGATGGTAGCCTTTATAAAAACTTCCCGCTAAAAGGTAAATCACGATTTAGCATAGGATTTTTAAGTTCAACTAGTAATCATTTCAATTTAATTGTTGGTGGTGATAATAATTACTTATACAATTATAGTATTGAGTAAATTCATAGGTGAAGTAATTTTATTATTCAAAAAAGGATGTACTATATAAATTGAAATAAAACGATTATGAGCATTATTAAATTTGGAGTATTAGGTGTTTCAAATCATCTGTTAAAACGAATTATTACCCCCTTAAAGAGTACAAAAAATTGTACTATTCATGGTATTGCATCAAGAGATTCTGAGAAAGGAGAAAAATTTGCCAAAGATTTTAGCATAGAAAAATATTATAAATGCTATGAGGATCTTATTAATGATCCTGACATTGATGCAGTTTACATTCCCCTTCCAAATCATTTGCATGCCCAATGGATTGTAAAAGCGGCAAATTCAGGCAAAAATATTTTGTGCGAAAAACCTATTGCTTTAACTGCTTCAGAAGCTCAATTGTGCTTTAAACAAGCAAATGAGAAGAATGTATTGCTAATGGAGGCATTCATGTATCAATTTCACCCTCAATGGCTGCATGTTAAAAACATTATAAAAACAAATCAGATTGGCAAAATACAACATATTAATACCACCTTTTCTTATAATAATCCAGATCCGGATAACATTAGAAATATAAAAGAATTTGGAGGTGGTGCTTTAATGGATATTGGTTGTTATGCGATTTCCGTACCTAGATTCCTGTTGGAAAAAGAACCTGTAAAAGTGGTTTCATTATTCAGACAGCATAAAACATTTAAAACTGATGTATTAACATCTGCCATTTTAGATTTTGAAGATACAATAGTAAATTTTACGGTTTCTACTTTGTGTGAGGCTAATCAAAGCGTAGAAATACATGGAACAGCAGGCGTCATTAAAGTGCACATACCATTTAATACATATGTTGATACAAAATCCAAAATTACCATTTCAACACCTCAAGGAATCAGAGAAATTGTGTTTGATGTTTGTGATCAATACGGTTTAATGTTTGATTTTTTTTCTGAGGCGATAATTAATAAAAGAAAATCTCCTATCTCTGAAGACCAATCCATTGGTAATATGAGAGCTATTGATGCCTTATTTAAATCTGCTAAATCAAAACAATGGGAGACCGTTTAAAACAAAAAAAGCGTTGCTTTTTCGGGCAACGCTTTTTTTTATATCTATTTACAGATTAAAAATTCATTTCTCCGGCAGAATATTGTTTTACTAATGACAATACTGATTTAGCACAACCTTCTGCTCCTCCTTTAAATGAAAAAACTAAACTATAGACTTTTGTTTTTCTACAAACATATTCTATGGCATCATACATTTTCCCGTTTGCAAAGTTTGAATGAAGAAGCTTATCTCCATCATATAATTGCATAATAACCTTTTCTGGATTACCTGTCCCATTTACGGTATTAAATTTATAATGACTCCTACTATTCAATATAACGCTAAACTTTACATAACCTGTTTTAACATCTTTTTTGTCCTGCATCAAGTTAATAGTAAAATCCTTGATATACTGTGTATCACCCATTTCTTTGAGTGCAGTTTTCAGTAAGTCTTCTCCACATTGTGCAGAACCTGAAATGGAAAATATAGAAATAAGTAATATGGATAAAATAAATACCTTTTTCATTTGTTTAAATTTTAATGCTTAAATTCAAATGGACTTATCTCAATAATAATACCATTATTGAATTGGTACAACTCCATTATTTAAAATTTGATAATTACAGGAAGTTTACTCTCAGTTCATCAACCTTAACCAAACACCTGTTAATAATGATATTATTTGTCAGCAAAGATAATTTAAAATTTTAATTGCCTACAACACAATATAATCTCTTAAATTGGAAATTTCCTTTATAATTGAATCAATTTGATCAGGAGTAACTTGAACATGACTAATTTCATCCTGTACTATTATTAAAGTACCATTTCTTTCAATACTCTTTGGTTCACCAACTTCTGTAGTGATTTTTACTCCCGAATAAGCTTGCTTAATTTGTTCCATTCTGGTAACCATTTCAGCAAAGTTAGGATCGCTACTAAAGTTATTCAAAACAATAAGTAAAATATCAATGATATCTTTTTGCTCACCAATACGATTGATCAACTCCTGATTTTTTGTTTCTTTAATCACATTTCCTGCAATATATAGTCCTTCAATCCATGCTCCTGTAACAATTAAAGTACTAACGTTGCTTCTGTTTTGTTCCCTTAAGTATGAATCCATTTTATTAAAACTGTTAACAGAAATCTCCATCAACGAGTCCAAGTTATTACTATTGGTGGCCAATTGCTTAAGGGAATTGAAATCAAAAAACTGCCCTACTTTAATACCTTCGGAGAGTTCCTTAATCGATAATAAATAAGAAATCACAATAGTATTTTTATCAAAGGTATTTATGTATCCTAAATCGGCACTAAACACCCCTAAATTCAAAGCTCTTTTAAAGCTTGTATTATAATCTTGAATACGTTCTGGCTTATTCAGGATTTTCTGAGAAAAATCTACTCCGGACTTTTTAATTAATGCAGCCATTTCAACCGGTGAGGATATATTTTGAATTACATCACCAATAATTTCTTCTGAAAGTTGTAGTGGAGCATCCTGATTTAATGCAGAATCTGAAATAGAGAAATCATCTGCACCTGCACTGCTTCCCTTTCCGGAATTTCCAGTACAAGCAGAGAAAAGTAAAATCTCACATAATATAGCCGTTGTGTACAATAATTTCTTTAACATGATAGGTATTTTTAATATTCAAAACAATTAAGTTATACTCCAAACCTCTAAAAAGGTTACTTTTTAAGATATTTTAATTCTCCAATGAAAATAAAGGATTTGCGTAATAAATCAAAATACAAAATGATATAAAGAACTATAGTAAATAACCATACCATTGCAATATTAAACCATATCGTTTCGTAGTAATGACCCATGAAATACTTTTTAGGTGCAAAAAAATGAGTTCTAAAAGAAAAAACACCTTCTGATTCAGGTAACTGATATATAGGATCAACATTTTGGATCAGTCTATCTCCATCTCTAAGTATTTTATTTTTTTCAAAAACTTTTCTTACAATATCTGCAATGCTTTCATTTAAATATATGTCTTTTATGGCATTATACTTTTCTTTACCATATTTTTTCATGGCAATATTAATCATTTTTTCCTTTTTTGTACTAGCTGCAAAAAAACGATCTGAATAATAATTTTTTAATGCTTCTAAATGAATTGCTAAAGCTGATTTTATATCATTATTAAAATGATCTTCTGAAAGTTGATCAACCTTTACAAATTGAATATCATTAATTCTCCGGTTTTCATTTTCAATTTCATTTTTCAACAATTTTAGATTTGAAATAAAATCTTTTCTCTCTGCTTCAGGTTTGCCATTGGTTAGATAATTCTCACATTCATCTAAAATATCTTCAAGCTCTTGTATATAATACACAACCTTAAAATCCGTAGTACTTTCTTCTTGTTCTACATCAAAAAATAATTGTTGAAACTTATTATTTTTGTACTGATCTACCATTAACCCTTCATAAATCCATCTTGAGGGCATAAATTCTGCTATTAAAGGTACTTTATCTGCACTTGAAATGTCTCTATTTAATTTATCGAAAGTAAACATTGCCCCACCCAGAACCATCTGAGGAATCATTACCAGAGGAATTAAAATATAAATGGTTACAATAGAATTAAAGGAAGCTGATAATATTAATCCCAGAATATTGGCAAAAGCAGAAACAGAAAACAAAGCCAGCCAAAACTCAAAATACATTTCCTTAATTCCAAGAACAGTATTTGCCACTCCCACAAACAAGCCCATTTGGATTGCTGATATGGTAAAAAGAATCAACACCTTTGAAACTAAATAACTAGATCTGGAAAGATTCAAAAATGCCTCCCTTTTAAGTATTTTAGCATCTTTAAATATTTCTTCTGCACTTACAATTAATCCAAAAAACAAAGCAACAACGATACCCATAAAAATATATGGCGGGATATTTTCGTTGTCTCGAAAAATGTAAACATTTGAATCCGGGTCTACTATATATCTGATTAAAAAGGCTAATATAAACCCTAAAACGGGAGCTTCAAGAATATTAAGAAGTATATATTGCATATTTGATATCTTCGAAAAGAAATCCCTAAGCGTATATATACTAAATTGTTTTAACCATGAAGGTATATTTAAAGAACGAGGAGGAGAAGATTCCACATCTTTTACCTTTGGGATTTTAATATTTTTCAGATAATGCTCATTCCATTCAGGAGGACTCGTTTTTCTTTTATTTGTGTAGTTTCCGTATTCATCTATTACATTGGCATCTATAATATTAAATACCATTTCCGGATTTAAATTACCACATTGCGGACATTCACCTTGTTCACTATTGATCTGAGCATCTAATCTTTTAAAATAGATTAGAGATTCACTTGGATTACCATAATACACCGGGTATCCTCCAGTATCAAGAATAAACATCTTATCAAACATTTTATAAATGTCTGAAGACGGTTGGTGAATTACTACGAATATTAATTTCCCTTTGAGAGTTAACTCTCTTAATAGGTTCATTACATTTTCTGAGTCTCTTGAGGATAAGCCGGATGTAGGTTCATCAACAAATAAAATGGAAGGTTCCCGAATTAACTCCAACGCAATATTTAACCTTTTGCGTTGCCCCCCGCTAATCATTTTATTCAATGGCGATCCAACCTTTAAATCTTTACGTTCAAATAAACCTAGATTTTGCAAAGTATCATTAACCATTTGAATAAGCTCTTCTTCAGCTTTATCCTTAAAACATAACTTTGCATTATAATATAAGTTCTCAAAAACAGTAAGTTCTTCGATTAAAAGATCATCTTGAGGAATCAGTCCAATAACGCCTTCTATTTTTTCCTTTTCTTTGTGCAGGTTTATACCATTTATTCTAACCTCACCAGAACTAGGACTTTCAATTCCTGATAAAACATTTAGCAGGGTTGTTTTTCCTGCTCCACTTGCCCCCATTATACCTATTAATCTACCATGTTCTTCTGCCAGATTAACATCTCTTAAACCTATTCCTCCATTTTTAAATTGAAAACCCAGATTTTCAACTACATAAGAGATTTTAGGTGTTGATGCGTCAGTCATAAAATGCCCAACGACATCAGTATAATAAATAGGAGCTCTTGCTGGTAACTTTAAAAAACTTCCTTTGGGGAAAAGATAAATACGCCTTTGGCTTAATAATAAACCATTTAAAAATATTTCCTGAGTACCGGTATATCTTAGAAAATATAAATCTGCACTTTTCACCCTTAATATTAGAATACTTCCATCTAATTTTTTAGCCTGAATGTGCTCCCTGTATTCTCCTTGTTTGTCATTTGCAGTAATGGCTAATAAATTCTCGAAGTCGAGATTAATAAGATCTTCATTAACAACAAACGCCTCAATATTTTTCTTTTCAATCTCAGAGAATCTGAAAACATCAGCTGCAGTATTGATAATAGCCATACGTTGATCAGTAAATTTGCGATCAGCATTTACTAATTCGTACATACGCACTAATACAACAACCTTTTGCTCTTTATTAAGCTGCTTGTTTATTTTTTTGCAGATTCCAATTATCCGAACAGAATCTTTCATTGAGGTAAGCTGAACCTTACCATCGTTATTTGAATTACTGCTATTTTTATTTTTTGAGTGTTTCTGAAATAGCGTGAAATATTCATCTACAGCGTCTGCTGTGAGTTGCTGCTTCAAAAAGTTTTTAACAAATTCTATTTCACTTTCCTGTACTCCATCATCCTGTTTGGCAATTAATCCAAACAGTTGCATAAGGGCTTTTAGTATTTCTTCACTCATAAATTAAAGTTTGCAACAATTAATCAGTGTAAGCTTCGTATTCAAACGGTATTTCAACTATATCTGCATACTCTTCACCAGCTTCTAACATATCTTCCTCTTCTTCGTGATAATGCCATCTGATTTTAACATCATTACCATTTTCAACTATTTCTTCGAACTTTAGCAAAATATCCAGTATTATTTTTGAAGATGCTGTATTAAAGTATTCTAGTTTAAAATTAAATTCAGTATTCTCATTAGGACTTTCAGAGTATCCATCAATCCATTTCATAATAGGCTCATAAAACATATTTACGTCCTCTGGTAATGAACGTCCAGAAATTTCAAATTTTCCGCTGTCCTTATCTAAAATTACATTAGGAGTATCATCTGTTCCTTGAATATTGATAACTTCCATGGTTTTGATATTTTATATTAGTTTTTAATTATTTCGTTTAATTGTAGATGTAAGAATAAAAAATGATACTTCATCATTTAATTCTTTAAACTGGTAGGTTAGTACACTTCCTGTTTTCTTTGCAATGTCAATTAAACCAAGACCAGCACCTCCTTTATCGGAAATTTTACCTTCACGCATCTGGGTTTTAAATAATTTTGAAAGCCCCTCCTTATCAAGAGAATTAACCTGCTCCAGGTTTTCTCTTAAACCAGGTACTTTTTCATTCTTAATTACATTGCCTGTAATAATGTTATAGCTATCTTCACCTTTACTAACCATTACAATTCCCCTGCGTTCATTTTCATCATCTTCAGATAATGAATCGGCATGTTTACTAATATTTTGTAAACATTCAACCATTACGTTAAATACTTTACGCTGAACAGCATTTGACTCTTCACTTTTTGCCAGACTTTTTTCTGTCAATGAAGTAAAAGTTTTTGTAATCTCCTGAGTTACTTCTCCTTCATAAACAAGACTGATTTCATTTGTTTTCATAGTCCGGTACAGCTGGTAAGCAAAATCCAGAAAGTTATGATTATCTTGAGTATTTCCCATTACTAATTATATTAAGTTCGTATACGTTACAATTCAATTCCAATAAGTAAAACATCATCAACTTGTTTCTCATCGCCCATCCATTCATAAAAATCAGATGAAAAATGTCGTGAAAAATGAGCCATTGTCAGATCTTCTTTTTCAGTTAGCGCTTCCCTAATTCGTTTAGATTGATACTTTTTTCTTTTTTCTCCGCCTAACTGATCAGGTAAACCATCAGAAAAAATAAAAATCTTATCCCCATCCTGATATTGAATTTCATGATTTTCAAAATCCTTTTCAAGTTTTTTTAATAAAGGTTTTCCACCAATACCCTTACGTGTTCCTTTATATTCTATCAATTCTCCTTTTCTCAACAAATATAATGGATTATGAGCACCTGCAAATTGAATAACTTTATTTTTTTTGTCGATTTTACATAAAGCCAAATCCATTCCATCTCGTCCATTATTACCTTCGTCATTTTGTTTTAAAGTGGTTCGAACACCATGATGTAAATGTTCTAATATATGGGCAGCATTAAATCCATCATCAATATTAACTATATTATTGAGTAAGAAATACCCAATAAAAGATAATAATGCACCAGGAACACCATGACCCGTACAGTCTACGGCTGCAACATAAAAAGTTTCATCTTTTTTGACGAACCATGGAAAATCACCACTAACAACATCTTTAGGACGATAAAAGATAAAAGACCTTGGAAAATGTCGTTGTATAAAGTTGGTATCTGGCAATATCGAAGTTTGAATTCTTTGTGCATAATTGATACTATCAGATATTTTTTTATTTTTTTCTTTGATCTCTTGTTCAATCTTTTTAACCTCTGTAATATTATGAGCCACAAAAAGAACTGACTCCAGTATTTTATCAGAATTCAATTCAGGAATAGCCTTTATTTCCATTATCTGGGTACCATACTGAGAAATAACTTCTATTTCTTCATTTATTTGTTCATGTACCTTTTTAACTTTTACCAGAACATGATTAACAAAATCAATAAATCTTTCATCAATCTGAAGTTCATTGACTCTTTGCTTAGTTATTTCTCCTATAGGTATGCCTGTAAAATTACTAACTGCAGGATTTGCATATACTAACTTACCAGAAGTGTTGATACGCATAATCATATCTGGAGAATTTTCGGAAAGTGATTGCATCCGACTTTTCATCCGTTCTTCTTTCTCTGCTCTAATTCTTTCGGTAATATCCTGAGTATTAAAGATTATTCCTTTAATAGCCTGATCATGAAGTAAATTTTTTCCTTTAGTTTCAAGAAACAATTTTTCCCCAGTCTTTTTCAAATATGAATATTGTGCAACACTCTCTCCGCCTGGAGTTTGTTTTAAATAAGCAAATAAATTATTAATGGTTCTATAGCCTCTAGGTGTTAACATATCGGGATCCATTCCGGTAACCTTATCAGAATCACTATACCCTAATATTCTTTTCACTGAAGGACTTTCAAATAATAATCTTTGGTTTTCATCATAAATTGAAATAAATTCGGAAGCATTTGTTAGTAAGGCCACTAACCTCTTTCTCCCGTTTTCAACCTCTTGAATTTTCGTTTCCAGTAATTCATTTGATTTTTCCAATTCCTCTTGGGCAATCATCATTTCCTGAGCACTTTCCTTTAATTTTTCTTCATTTTGCCTAAGAGTAACAGTCATTTCCTGGGACTCTTTTAATAAATACTCCGTTTTAGCATTTATTTTTTGAGCATAAATGGTTCGCCCAATCATACTACTCAATTCTTCCGCAAAATTTAATTTATAAGTTGGAAAATGATCATATAAAAATCCAAGCTCTATTATTCCTTGCAATTCCTCCTCTTGCAATAAAGGCAATATGACAAGACTTCTTGGTTTCTGATCGCCTAATATTCCGGAAGTAATTGTAAAATAATCGTCAGGAATTTCAGTTCTGTATATCATTTGCTTTTCGAATGCAACCTGACCTACTAATCCTTTCCCAATATGATATTCTTGCTTTACAAACCTTTGTCTATTAAAAGCATAGGTTGCCCGACTAACTAATTTATCTCCCTCTAAAATATAAAATGCCCCCTGTGCGCCACCACAATAATTAATGATACTTTTTAGAAGTTCAATGGATAGTTCATCAATAGATCTATAAGTTCGCAAAATATCATTGATGAGTTCTTTTCCTTTTGTAATCCATCTTAACTCTTCCTCCTTCTGATTGGTTTCCAACAGATCTTTAGCAAGACTGACTAATGTATCAGAATTATCACTTTTATAATTTAAAATGGAATTAAAGTCACCTTTTCGTATTAAGTTCGCTATTTGAATGTTAGAATTTAGTCCTTCTTTTAAACGAGTTATTTCCTTTTTATATTTTTTCTTTGTTTCCCGATCATAATTAATTAAAACAACAAAAGTAACAGGAAGTATAATTATAATTGTATCAATAAACCAAGTTAACCATGAAGTATGGATACTTAGAATTGAATCTATTGTAAACGGATAACCCGTAAAATTTATAAATCCTGCCCATACCAATAACAAAACCAGTATAACACTAATAATAATAAAAAAGCGATCTCGTTCCTGAAGGATAGAGAAATCCATGTATTTTTTAATGCTCTTAATCATTCTTTTCATCAACATGTTAACACATTATGAGATAAGTACATTTGCAATTTTATCATTGATTATTTGCCAATGCTTTTCAATATTAATGATTTTAAATGTAGCTAATTCAATTAAACCAATGACGATTTCATTTTTTGTAATTGGTAATAAATACAAATGCTTAGGTTTTGAAGAACCTAAACAAGACTCAATATTAAAATAGTTCTCATCAATTTCCTGTATTAAGATTGGTTTTTTATCAGATATTGACTGGCCATGTAACCCATCAGCTATTTCAAGATCTGTTGGTACATCATCATCAATGATACCATAGACCCCTTTTACGCACAGTTTTTCAGAATGTTCTGACAATAAATAACATATTCCTAAACCAATTTCATAATATTTAGAGAATTGAATTAACAACTGATTTGCCAACTCATCCTGATGCTGTATTTTATTGATACTATCTTTAATTTTATCTCCAATTATTTCAATTTCATTATCTAAGATAAGTCGTTCTGATTGCTCCTTTGTTAATTGCTCAATCGTACTATTTAATTGATTTATCTTTTCTTCATAACTACTATTTATCTCGTCTTTTTCTCTATCGAATTGAATTTTCTCAATTGTTCTAAGCCTAATGAGTTTATCTCCAAAATATATAATAGCTAAGAAAAGTATGAATGACAAAATTTCAAAAATATAATATTTATCCTCAAATAAATACTTAACCAAGGCCATAGTAAATGCAAGACTTGCTAATATATATAATCGAAATAATTCTTTTTTATTCATTATCATCTCTTTAAAGATTATTCAAAAAATCAACAATTGCATCTGGAGATAATACTTCATCCGGTTCAAATAATTGAAGAGCAGATTTTGGCATTGTATCAACATCACAAGTATTCGGATCCTGCACAATTGTATATCCTCTTTTATGAAATACTTCCTTCATTCCCAAAGCACCATCTTTATTGGCTCCTGTTAATAAAATTCCTATCATTTTCTCACGAAATGAAGTTGCGGATGATATAAAAGTATAATCAATCGATGGTCTGCTATGATTTAACACATCCTCACCTGTCAATGAAATGGTTGAATCAAACTCAACAAACATATGATAATTTGAAGGTGCCAAATAAACATTTCCCCCTTTGAGACTATCTTTATCGTAAGGCTCTATTACCGGAAGTTTTGATTTAATCTTAAGTCCCTCTAATAATCCGGTACGGATATGCTTTAAACGATGTAAACATATCACAATCGGATATTTAAAATCTGGATTTATATTGGCCAGAATTTTTGATACAACTGAAAAACTACCTGCAGAACCTCCAATTACTACTGCTTTATAATATGACGCTCTTTTATTATTCATTTATTGTTTAATCAAGCTTTATAGATTTGTTCATTAGAGTCAACTTCATCAAATAAATCTCTATTATATTGACTGATTTTCTCTTTGATGCCCAAAGCTAAAAACCCGCCTTTTTCTATATATTTCAGTAGTTCCTCTTCAGCTGATTGTTGCAATTTTAAATTAAAGTAAATCATTCTATTTCGATATAAACAAAAAGATATATTTTCTGTCGGACCGTTTACAAAGTAATTACCTTTTATGTATTCAATGTTCTTAAGTAATTCTTCTTTTATATAAATAGATTTATTATCGTATGTAAAGTAATCTTCAAACTGACTATCAAGTTCTAATCTTTTAAAATTTTGCATGGAAATTTCTATACTTTTACCATCAATAGACCCTTTCTTCAGCTCTAATAATCTTAATGAACAATCCACGTTGCAATAAATCTTTACCTGATCAATTAGCTTATCCTGCTCCAATATGACTAATAATGAAAAAAGTTCTTCATTTGAAACCAAATCAGGCATCCAAATATTAAATGGCTTTTCTCCAAATTGAGGAAAAATTTTATTCTTAAGGGTTCTCCAGAAAGATGGATCCCTAAACATTTCAGTATCAGGAACAGAAAATGCATAGCTGAATTCATCAATAAATTTACCTTTCTTAATATCTTCTTTAAATCCTTCTACACTCTTAATATTTAACTGATTAAAAACAGAAGCGAATCTCCTACGCAAAAAAGACAACGTAAAATTGTACAAATCAATATTTAATACCTCCTTAAGCAAAGGAGTTATTTCCCTGATATCGTAAATAGTAGGAACAACAGCCATTTTCTATTTATATTTAAATTGAAATGTATTACTTTTTGTATATACCATTCCGTGCTTAATAAATCTGGTTTTAAAAAACCCATGTAAGGCCTCATGCGAACCTAATACCAGTACTCCTCCATCAAACAACTTATCAAAGAATTTTCGGACAATATTCATTTGTAACTCCGGATTAAAATATATTAGTACGTTTCGACAATATATGATATCAAATTTCTGATAAAATGGAATAGGTTCTGCTACCAAATCATGTCTTTTAAAAATGGGCTTCTCTGCAATAAATTTTTTGAATTTGAAAATATCAGAATGTTCATCTATATCACAATAATATTCAAATTTATTAGCCTTTGGATTAACCTTATCCATCAAGTTTTTATAAGCTTCAATATAACTGCTATTGAAACTATAATTATATTCCGCCTTTTTCGCAGCTCGTATCACCTTTTGATTAATGTCGGTTGCAACCACTTTTACCTTATCCATTAGTCCTAATTCATTCAACAATATCAAATTAGAATACACTTCCTGACCTGTTGAACAGCCTGCATGCCAAATATTAATGGTTTTCTTTTTGCTTAGAAGTGGTAATACGTTCATATATAAATATTCCCACGTTTCAGGATTCCTAAAAAGCTCAGTAGTGTTTACCGTAATTTCATCAATCAGGCTTTCAACAAAATACGCATCAGTTTTTGTTTTATACAAAAGCTGATCCATATCCATATTGTGATCCTTCAGTACTTTATCTATTCTTCTTTGAATTGAATTATCTGAGTAATCACAAAAATTATATGGTGTATGCTTCTTAAGCTCTTCTAAATACGTTTTAAATGTTATGTCCCCCACTTAGTATTATTTAATTTAAAATAACTCTACTTCCACATTTTGAATAAACGCTGTAAAAGATTTATTTCCGCCAACCTGAGCCTCAGAAAGGAGAAATAAAACAGGTATTTCATCTCCAAATTTATTCTTTATTGGCACCTCTTTTCTTTCCCCTATAATTTTAGACTCTTCAGTTGTAACATAAGCCTTCACAAATTGATCATTTTTAGTGGTATCATCAGAAAATAACAGGGAAATATGTTCTCCCAACACTTCATTTCGTCCATATCCCCAGAGCTTTTCTGCCGCTGCATTAAAAAATTCAAGGATACCCTCTTCATTTGTTGTGATGATTGCATCAAGAGCACCTTCAAGAGTTTTTTCGTTTCGGATTTTAACAGCTTCAATTTCTTTAAACTGCTCTTTCATCTCGTCTCTGGCTTGTTCCAGCATCTTTCCAAGCTCCTCTTTGGAGCTTTTCATTTGCTCTTCCATGTAAACTTGATCTGTAACATCATTTTCAAGACTCAAAATCTTGATAATATCTCCTTGATTATCTATTACCGGGGTATATGTTGTAAGCAGAAATATTTCTTCTCCAAGTTTTGTTCTTCTTCTTACTCTTCCCTTAAAATTATGTCCTCCTTTAAGTTCAGAAAGTGTTTTACTCAGGTCTTCAACATCATCCTGGAAAATCAATATTTTTAAATTCTGACCTTCTATTTCTTCAGGAAGATATTTGAATGTTTGTAAAAATAGTTGATTAACCGAAATCAATGATCCATCCACTGCAAACTCACAACTAATAGCTGAGTTATCAATAGCTTCAAGAATACCTTTCATTTCAACTTCTCTACGATCAGACTCTTCTTGAGTAGCCTGCATTTCTTCCAGGTTTTGACGTAACTCTTCTTCCTGCTGAGCCATTCTTTCAGCTTGAATCTGAGTTTCATGAAGTAGTTTTGTTGTCTGAATATTGATTTGAACCGTAGATATGGTAGATGCAATACTTTCTGCCGTACGCTCAACAAATTCTATTTCAAAAGGTTGAAACTCAGAAAATGAAGCCAACTCAATAACTCCATAAATTTCATCATTCACCTTTAAAGGAACTAATAGAATCGCTGAAGGATTGGTTTGACCTAAACCTGATGTAATTGTAATATAATCATTGGGTACATCAGTCATATAAATAGTACCTTTTTCAAGCCCACATCTTCCTATTAAACCTTCTTCCCATTGAATTATTTTATCTGCATATTTTTTTCTATCAAAAGCTAAACATGCTGATAGTTCAAAGAACCTGTCTCCTTTTGCATTCTCATTTAACAAATAAAAACCACCCTGATTAATATTTAAGTAATTCACCAGGTAACTAATAATATTAAATGAAAGTTCTTCCAGGTTATCATTATTCTTACGCAGTATTTCTGCAAATTGAGCTACTCCCTGTGTTACCCAATTTCGTTGTTCTTCCTCTATTCTTCTTTGTTCTTGTTCGTTTTTACTTTTAACAAGGTAATCTCTTAATTTTAGCAGTGATCTGCTTAATTGATCTTTTTTATCCGTAACTAACTCTGTACTGCTAAAATTACCCTGACGTAAATTATTAATAAATTTAAGAACCTTATCTGCTCTTTTGGTTTCACTTTTAATGTATTTTCGTTGCTTCCTAATTATTTTTACAAAATTTGATGCAAACAGATATCCAAAAAGTCCGGTAATAAAAGGTAACACCAATAAAATCCACATTCCTGGAAACAGATATAACATATCAGCAAACGTTCTGTTTGTTTGCATAAAAACAGTTGAACTTAAATTCAACAGAAACACTATTAGAACAATAAAAAATCCAAGAAGAATTCCTCTAAAAGTATATTTTCTTAATATGTTATTTAAATCGAGTTTTTTCACAATAATGAGTTTTGTAATTTAATAATTGGTAGTTGATAACAGCCAGACGAAATTAAAAACTTTTTATAAAATAAATATTTAACGAACTTATTTTATATCTAATATATTTAAAGAGACTTTATCAGGAAAGGTGCAATTTGCTCTATTCCTAAAATATGATTGGCAGCTCCTAATTTTGCAGCTTCCTTTGGCATACCATAAACAACAGAACTTTGTTCATCCTGGGCTATTGTGTCTGCACCCGATTCCTTAAGTTCCAACAACCCCTTTGCACCATCATTTCCCATTCCGGTCAACAAAATACCCATTGCATTATTACCTGCATATCTTGAAGCACTTCTAAATAATACATCCACTGACGGACGATGCCTGTTTACCAAAGGTCCTTCTTTTACCTCCACAAAATACTCTTTACCCACTCTTTTTAACAACATATGGTAATTTCCCGGTGCAATAAGAACTCTGCCTTGATAAAGTTTATCGCCATTTTCTGCTTCCTTAACTTCAAGATTACAGATGTTATTTAAACTATTAGCAAATGATCTTGTAAAGCCTTCAGGCATATGCTGAACAATGGCAATTCCAGGCATTTTTGCAGGTAGATTTTTAAGAAAGGTTCTAATGGCTTCAGTTCCTCCTGTAGAAGCTCCTAATATAATAACTTTATCTGTTACTGTTATTCTATTTGATGCCGAAGCTTTTTCAAGAATAACATCAGCACTATATTTAGGTTTTACTTCTATATTGGTAGGAGGTACTTTAATTTTCTTTCTTGATAATTTCACATGCGCTGCTGCTTTAACGGCATCGCAAATCACAATCTTTGATTCATTAATAAATTTAGCGGCATTCATAGCCGGTTTACCAATAATTTCAGCAGCACCATACTCAAGTGCTTTCATCGCAACCTCTGTACCTTCACTTGTAAGTGATGAGATAATCACAACAGGAATCGGGTGTTGTGACATAATTTTACGCAAGAATGTTAACCCATCCATTCTTGGCATTTCGATATCTAACGTAATCACGTCAGGTATCTCCTTCATAATCTTTTTTACAGCAATAATAGGGTCAGCCGCTGTACCCATCACTTCAATTTCCGGATCCGAACCTAAAATACTTGAAAGGCTTTGTCTAACTACAGCTGAATCATCAACTACTAATACCCGAATTTTTTTCATCCGCATAGTACAAGGTTATCTTATTAAAATGAATGTTATTAATAAGAAATATATAAAAAAAAATGATGCTTAAGCTTATTTAAGAATCAAATTATCATTTATGGGTTCTTTTTATCCAATAATTTATGTCTCACTTCTCCAGTGTCGGTAAAAAATATGATTTTCCGACCTCTTTTTCCACCTGTACTGGAAGCAACAATTGGAATATTTTTTTCTTCAAGCATTATTCTGGCCACACGAATATTTCGTTCTCCAATTAATGTTCTTGAATTTCCTGTCTGCATTAATTCTCCACCTCCAAATATTTTCGCTTGCAAATCTTCAATTCTTGATCCATGAAAAAGCAATTTGTCAATTAGCTTGTCTATTGCAATATTTCCATATTTTGGTGAAGCTAAATCATTACCATTCCAATGTGGTAACATGTAATGATTAATGCCTCCAATTTTCAATCGAGAATCCCATAAACATATTGCAACACAGGAGCCTAATATGGTTTTAACCAAAAAAGGTTCTTTGCTGACGAAAAGAGAGGATGGATATAAAAAATGTTGTAAATATTGATTCATCTATTCACCATTAAAAAATCTCGTCCTCTTCATCAAAGAATATATCATTACCTTCTCCACTAAATCCGTCCACAATATTTTTGGCCTCCGGCACACTTACAGTAAAGGTTGATCCTTCACCTTTCTGACTCGCTATTTCAATATCTCCACTCAAGGTATCCAATAATGCTTTTGTAATTGAAAGACCTAGACCATGACCACGATTTATTGAATTGATACCGGTATCTAATCTTTTAAATCGTTCAAATATTGTTTTCTGATTTTTTTCAGAAATTCCGGTTCCATAATCCTGAACAGAGATTTTCAAAACATCTTCATCATCAAGCCATATTGAAATAATAACCTTACTATCTTTATAACTATATTTTAACGCATTATTAATAAGGTTGCTAAGGATAAGTTTGAGTTTTTCTGAATCAGTTTTAAAGTAAAAATTCTTCCCAAAACCATGTTCAATATTAAATTGAATATCAATTGAAATTCCCATTTTACGGGAAATTATATTAAAGGAGTCAACAACTGTTTGTAATAAGCTTCTAATATTAACCTTAGCAATATTAGGTGCTATTTCACCTGCTTCAATTTTAGCGGCCACAAAAATATTCTTCAATTGAAAATCAAGGTTAAAAGCTTCTGAATGAATCAATGCTACCATTGACACAACCTTTTTCCAATCATGTTTTTCAACAGATAGGATTGCCTTTGACAGACCTAAGATTGAAGTAAACGGATTTACTATTTCATTTGAGATATTTGATATAAAATGACTCTTAAGTGCTTCTGAATCCTTAAGCTTTTTTGACACACTCTGTAATTCGTGAGTCAATTCCTTAATTTCCTTCTCACTATTCTTACCATTTTCTAGCCTTTGTCTAAGCTCCTTAAGTAATTGTCTGTCTGATAAATTATTCATGGTTCTCTTTTTGTGCTTTATTTTTTTCTGAAAATAGTTGGTTTAATGTGCTCTAGTTGAACATTCATTCCTGTTAACGATTCAGAATGTCCTATAAAAAAATATCCACCTGGCTTTAAATAAGAACTTAATTTATTAATTACACTTTCCTGTGTCGCCCGATCGAAATATATTAATACGTTTCTACAAAAAATTGCGTCAAATTTTTCATTTATAGCTGAATAACTGGAATCCATAAGATTCAGATATTTTAAATTCAAATTCCGCTGAAGCTCTGGTCGAACCTTCACAGTTGGATTATTGGCATCCTTGCTTTTTAATAAATATTTCTTTTTTAAATCTATTGGAATAATATCCACCTTATTTAACGGATAAATACCTTTTGCTGCTTTTGATAATACATTTTGAGAAATATCGGTTCCTAACATGGAATAATTAAAGCCTCCATTTATACTTTTAAATTCATTCAAAGTAATAGCCAGGGTATAAAGTTCTTCACCACTTGAACAACCTGCACTCCAGATTTTAAAAGGCTCTCTATTCTGTTTTGAAAGAAATTCCGGCAAAACAGAGCCCTTTAAATAGTCAAAATGTATTGGTTCTCTAAAAAAATCAGTTTTATTAGTGGTTACAACATTCAAAAAATTAAATATCTCTTCCTTCTGTCCCTCTTTGCTAAACAAATAATCTTTATACTCTGAATAGGAATTCATATTTAAATTTCTTATCCTTTTCAGTAAACGCCCTTGTAACATTATTCTTTTTACAGGTGGCATTTTAATACCAAACTCAGAATAAATAAATTGACTAAACGCTTCAAAATCTTTGGTAGATAATTCAGCCTTAAAGCAATCTAAATCCTTTGAGTATATGTTGGCCTTTTCCACTAGTTACTTTATTTCTTGTATTGCTTCACTCATTCCTATAATTTCATTTAGACTAAATACTTCATCAGAATTTAGTATCAAATAGAAATTATCATCCAATTTATAGGTAGCTTGAATGTAATTTGGTGTATAATCACGTTCAATTTTTTTTAAATTGCTATCCTCTGATTCAAATACATCCGTTACGGCATCAGTCAATATGCCTACTTTAAATATAGAATTTGTATCTTTTTTTAATACATCTATAACTATTATGCAGGTTTGTAGAGTTATTTCAACCGGATTTAGTCCGAACTTAATTCCTGTATCTATAACTGGTACAACTTCCTCTCTATGATCAATAACACCTTTCATGAACGACACCGACCCGGGTACTTTACGTGGTTTTTCATATTCACGTATCTCATTCACTTTGCTTACATGCACCGCAAATGTGTCAGTTCCTACTTTAAATGAAAGGTATGAATTGTTTGCTTCTTCCATTACTAAATTTTTTTACTTTCAATTTGCGAAATAACGTGCATTAAATCTATCAGATGTATAAATTCTTCCTTTTCCCTTATTGTTCCCTCAAATGTTTCAATAAGCCCCATTCCTTTCTGAAATGATGATGATTCAATTTTATCTAACTGAACTTCAAAAACTTCTTTTACCAGATCAACAACAATTCCAAATTGTGATTCTAACTTATCTTCCGGAGATACAACAATAATTGAAGTATCTTTTGTGTAATCAACTTGTTCCAGCATCATTATTGCTCGCATATCAGTAACAGGAACAATATTACCGTGTAAATTGATTACGCCCAAAATAAAATCCCTTGAATTCGGAACTTTCGTAGCTGTCCCTTCATACGGTAATATATTTCGCACTTTAAGACTATCAAACGCAAATATTTGATCACCCAAGCTAAAGGATATTAATGTTTTAAAATCGCCTTCCATAATTTACACCTATTTATGTAATTTTTGTACCCAGTGATGATGAATTAATCGATTGGAATCAATAACCATAGATATCGTTCCATCACCCATAATTGATGCCCCGGAAATCACTTCCTGATCATTTAGTAATCTTCCAAGTGGTTTTACAACTGTCTGAAATTCACCAATTACTTCATCTACAATCAATCCCACTTTTTTATCCTCAAATTTAACCTGGATTACATGTTCTTTATCTTCCTTCTTATCTTCTTTAAATATCTCTCTAAGACTAATAACAGGAAATTGTTCGTTATTTATTGTAATTATATTATTAAATATCTTTGTCTTGTCTTCAACTTCCAGTGGAAAAATCTTTTCAATAGCGGAAATTGGAATTACATATTGGGTGCTAGCAACTGTTACCAACAATCCATCAATTATAGAAAGTGTTAATGGCAACTCAAGAGTAATTGTTGTTCCTTTATCTGGTTCAGAATCAATAGATACCTCACCTCTGATTTCACCAATCTTTCTTTTAACCACATCCATTCCAACACCACGGCCTGAAATATCAGACACATTTTCTTTTGTGGAAAAGCCACTCATAAAAACAAGATCGAATATTTCCTTCTTACTCAACTCAATTCCATCATCAACCAATCCTTTTGAAATCGCTTTTTTTAGAATAACGTTTGAATCAATTCCTTTTCCATCATCAATCACCTTAATAATGACACTTGCTCCTTCGTAATATGCTTTAAAAATGATAGTCCCCTTCGGTGATTTTCCCATTTTAATTCTTTCCTCCGGAAGTTCGATACCATGATCTACACAATTTCGGATCATATGTAACAATGGATCAGTAAGGTGCTCAATAATATTTTTATCTAATTCAATATCACCACCCTCAATAATAAAGTCAATTTCCTTTGATAATTCCTTTGATAAATCTCTTACAAGACGTTGAAATCTCATCAAGTCGTTTTGTATAGGAATTAAGCTTATTTCAAAGGCATTATCTCGCAATTGACGAGTAAGTTTCTGAATATTCTCAGATAGACCAATCAACTGAGCATCACCACTGTTTTCTGCATGTAGGTTTAACTGAGCTTGAATAGTTACAAGTTCACTGACAAGATTTACCAACTCATCAATCTTTGTTGATGAAACACGAATACTAGATATTTTATGTTCTTTAAGTTGAATTTTTTTCTTATCAGCTGATTCTTCTTTCTTTAATTCTCCTGACCAGGATATTCCTTTTAATATATCGGCTGTTAATCTTTGTTCTCCACTCTTTGCTTTATTGATTAACTCAACCATTAATGGATGTTCCAGAATATTTCCAGGAGATACTTCCACAACCTGAAGTTCACATTCGTCTTCAACGAAAATAAATACATCCTGAATTTCGTTAATAGGTTCAGAAGTATTTAATAAAACATCCCATTCAACATAACAATCCTCAGGATTGAGCTCATCCAGAGCTGGAACTTTATCTGTACACGGGATAACACATGCCTGACCAAGTGCATGAAGGTCATCTAATAAAAATAATGGATTAGTACCGTTTAATAAGATATTATTGAATGGCTTAATCCGGATGAAATAAGTTTTTGTTTCATCATCTGAACTTAATTCTTCTTTAATAGAATCTGCAGATTGTGTAACCTGATCTGAAGGTTTAGTAACAAATTGTTGAATCTGTTGTGTGAATTTCTCAAGCTCCCTTTTTTCACCTTCATCAGTAATATCACCTACCTCCAAAAATTTCTTAATTTGATCTATTGCATTAAAAGTTAATGATATCAGATCATCTGTAACTGAAAGTTTATCATTTCTTACCCAATCAAATACCGTTTCTAAATGATGAGTAAACTCACTTAAATCATTAAATCCGAACATGGCACCTCCACCCTTTAAAGAGTGCATAGCCCTAAATATTCGTTCAATTATTTCTTTGTCTGACTTATCCTTTTCCAGAAGAAGTAATGATTCCTCTAAGTCATGAATATTATCTAATGATTCTTCAACAAATTTTGCTCGAAACTTATCAATCATGCTTATGCATTTTTTGCTATTAGAGAATCAAAAAAACGTAACGATTGGTTAACGTCTTTTGAGTCAATTGTATGTTGTTGATTAGTACACAATTCCGACTTTATAACGGGAATTAGTGTTTTTGTATTTATAACAATATCCTCGGAATAAACAAGCTTTCCATTACGAAGTTCTCCATAAACCAATTCCATGGGTTTGACAATATGATCTAAATTATCAATACCAAACATCGGAGCTGTTCCTTTAATGTTATGAGTAGTAGTGAAAACCTTCTCAATAAGATGTTGATCAACATTTACTCCATCACAAAAGTCCAGAGAACATTCTATTTGTTCCAAATCTTTTATTGACTCTTTAATAAAAGACTTCTTTATTTCCTCCATCATCTCAATACTCTTGAAATAGCACTAAGCAATTTTGCCGGAACAAAAGGTTTAATAATCCAACCCGTTGCCCCCGCTTGTTTAGCCTCCATTTTTTTTCCTGCCTGAGATTCAGTTGTTAAAAACAATATCGGGATATGCTTATACTCCTCAATTTCTCTAACCTTACGAATTAATCCTAATCCGTCTAAGTTCGGCATATGAAGGTCTGTAATAATAATATCGATACTTCTACCATCAAGGAATTGTAAAGCGTCTTCACCATCAACGCCAACCAAAACGTTATATCCTTCGTTTTGTAGGGTAAAGTTTACTACTTCCCTGATGCTTTCTGAATCGTCAACAATAAGAACTGTTCTAGCCATAATTTGTTAAAATTAATTTCTATAGTTTAAATAGATCGTTAAATCCTGAATTTGTTACTAAACTGTACACATCTTCACTAAAGGTACCTTCTAAATTAAATTCAAAACCCTTATCTGTACATGCCTTTTTAATAGAGCATAACATTTGAATAAACGTAATATCAATAGATGTAGGGTTTGTAACTTTTATACTCAGGTTTTTGGAAAAGTCTAAAGATTCTAAAAATACAGATTTGATTTTTTGAATATGATTGATAATCAACTCACCAGATACAAGAATTGTAATCAGGTCTTTATTATTTTTTATATCAACCGAAAATGGTACATCCATAACTTTAAATTACTTTGATTAAAATTTCTCATAGTTATCAAAATCCTTATCAAGATTTATAATATCACTTCGTTCTGAAGAAAAACTAGCCTTTTGGGATTCTCTTGATTTCTCTTCGGTTTTTTTATCGATAACCTTGTCCTCTTCTTCGTTTTCTTTGTTACTAATTTCTTCCTCAGCTCCGATATTAAAGAAGCTTACTGCTTCTGTTAATCGATCTGCTAATTCAGATAATTGTTCTGCACTTTGAGTAAGTTCATCAGAAGAAGAGGCATTTTCCTGAGTAATTAAATTTAACTGCTGCATTGCCATATTAATTTGCTCTGCTCCGGTTTTTTGCTCAAGACTTGCTGCAGATATTTCTTTTATTAATTGGGTTGTTTTTTCTATATCTGGAACTAATAACCTTGATTTTTCTCCAGCTTCCTGAGAAACTTTTAAACCCCCATTTACTAAGCTATGAATCTCATCTGCAGCTACTTTACTTCGTTCTGCTAATTTACGCACTTCAGCTGCAACTACAGAAAAACCTCTACCATGTTCTCCTGCTCTGGCCGCCTCAACAGCAGCATTTAAAGCTAGAATATTAGTTTGAAAAGCAATATCTCCGATAATAGTGATTTTTTCCGCCACACTTTTCATTGAAGAAGCAGCCTCGGAAGATAATTTATCAGCCACATTTACATCTTTTGCGGTTTCTACAGTAATACTTTCTGTTTGAACCGCATTATCAGTATTCTGATCAATATTAGCAACCATTTCTTCAATTGATGTTGAAACTTCTTCGGCTGATGCTGCCTGGTCTGCTGAACCCTTTGATAGTTGCAATGAGCTACTTTTAACATTTTGTCCACTTCTAACTAAGTCGTTTGCATTTTCTTTAATAGAAATTACAATTCCCTTTAAATTAGAAGCCATTGTATTTAATGCCTTAGCCAACAACCCAATCTCATCTTCCTGATTGATATCCAATTCTACAGTTAAATCACCATTACCAATGGTTTGTGCAAATGTAACACCCTTATTTAAAGGCTTTACAATACTATTATATAATACATATGCTATTAACACTGAAATACAAACCAGAACAATAACCATGATAACTACAAATCCGCTGAACCAAGCAAAAGAATCATCCATTTCTTGAAGTGAATCTGAATTTTGCTTATTAAATTTATCACCAAGAACGGTTAAATCACTAATAATTTCATTACTGAGGTTTATGATTTCTCCATCTTCCTGAACCATCGGCTCAACCTCAAAAATTACCATCACATCATCATATGCCTCAAAGGAATTAAGACTTGACATTACATATCGTTCTTTAACAAAAAGAGAATCCGCTTTATGCAAAACCAAATCAAAAGTGTCCTGATCTTTCTGTGACCAATTCACTTTAATTTTATTTAATCCTTCAACTAATTCAGGATATTCCTCTGAAATTAAATTTTCTAATCTAACCTTATCAGAAGTACCTGGTTGACGATCAACAAAAACCCAACTTTTCATCAATGTCTTTGAACTATTAATCAGATCCTTAAAATGGGTAATATTTTGCTCTGAAGGGCTATAAACACCAGTAATCTGATCACTTAGTGATCTACTGTTATGTAAAGTGAAATAGGTCGAAATTCCATTTACTAATATTGCAAATAATATTAATCCAAATCCTGCTAATAATTTTTGTGCAATGTTTAATTTAATTTTCATAAATCTTTACTTAGTATTATTTCTTAATAGCCGCAGCCATATTTAATAATTTTGAACTAATGCTTAAACCAATTTTTTGAGCATTTGCTTCATGAACTTCAAACTTCAGGTTATTTTCTCTAACTACAAAATTAATTACAGCACCATGTTTAGTGGCACCCTCAGATTCTGTAATTACTAATGAGCTTTTCCCTAATTTACTTAATATTGTCTCTGAATGCCTGGGAAAGTTAATATACGATGAAATATATAACACCTGACAATCTGTTACATCTTCTACCGATTTAAATTCTTTGATCACAACATTCTGATACCCGAATTTTTTTCCTCCAGATTGCTTTACTAACCAATCCGCAATGGTCGGCTCTTTAAGTACTCCTATAACGAAATCACCCTTTTTTGCCTCTTCCGGCCAGCCAATATAACGAATAAAGTTTAAAGTAAACACTGATTTATACTTTTCAACCTGTCCAAAACCAATTTTGGGTATAACCAGCAAAAAAAATAAAAATATTAATATTTTCTTCATAACACTATCCAATAAAATTAATTGTTCTCCTTCCCACTTGTTACGGGTTTATTAATAATAGGTTTCTTTTTTTGTTTATAAATTGTTGAAAAATTAATTCTTTTAAAAAAATATCTTAACGATTGGTAGAACGGAAAAGATAAAAGACATAAATTTGTGCCCAATTTATTTAATGAAAATGGCATGAAAATCACAAGGATATTTCAATTGTTGGAGGGGAATCTGATTGAAGATAGAATACAGAATACCTTACAAAATATTATTAAGAACATTAAGACGGAGAAAATTGTAAAACTTAATTTCTTTATTGGTTTTGATAAACAAGACGAATTTTCAAATATTTCTGATGAAATAAGAAATATTATAAAAATAATTTTCAATAAAGAAATTCCTGCATTAACTTTTATTTCTCAAGACAACTTTAGTAATGACGACATCATTATAGAATGCCAATCTATTCACAAATCAGATAAAAAAATAAATTACAAAACACTACTTAAGCATCATTACGTTACTATAACTGACGAAGTAAGTACTGAAATTATTTCTGGTGGTATTCAGTTTAATGAAGACTCCTTATTAATGGCCTCGCAAAGAGCTTTTGACTTTGCTGAACAAATATTAATGGCAGAGGATATGAATTTTGGTCATATTTATCGTCAATGGAATTATATACCAAATATTTTAGCGTCATCGGAATTTGATCGAGACACCATTCAGAACTTTATGGTATTTAACCAGATTAAAGAGCTGTTTTACGAAAAACCACTATTTAAAAATGGATTTCCAACAACAAGTAATATCAGTTGCAATTTTGGAGGAACAACAATAGATTTTCTTGCTGTTAATAGTTCAAATAAATATACATATTCAATTGACGATGTAATCCACCAAAACATGAGTTCTCTGGAATCTGAATCAAATGCTACTTTAATTGAATCGAATAATAACAAAACAATTTGGTTTTCAGGCATAAAGGATGATTCAAAACATACTGATATTGAAAAACAAACCATGAAATGTTTTCATAATCTATTCAATATTATTGACAATCAGAATTTAAAGGAAAATGGAGTTGATAATCTTTTGAATCAGAATTTTAAAGATAATTTTAATACCCTAAGAGTATATATTAAAAAAGAAAAGGATTTTATCAAAGCTTCAAACATTATTAAAGACGTTTTGCCTAATATACCTTGTGTTTATATTAAGGCAGAAAATATTTATAAGGAAAGTCTTATTGAAATAGAAGGAACATCAACCATTATTTCAGATATATAACTCAAACCTTTTCCTATAATAATTTTTACTTATAGATTTCACAAAAAATACCTGAATATCAAATGTGGATTTTCATTGCAAGAACAATACTGCGAAACCGGATTTTATTTCTCTCGCTAATATTAATTATTACGTCATTTATGGCTTATAAAGCACGAGAAGTACAAATGTCATATCAATATGCTCCTTTATTACCTGAGGATGATCCTGCATATATAGAATATACTGACTTTGAAAAAATCTTCGGAAACGAAGGAAATTTAATGGTAATAGGAGTAACTGATAAAGACTTTTTTAAACTTGATCATTATAATATATGGACTGAATTTTCTGAAAAATTATCCAATATTAAGGGTGTAAGTTCTGTTCTTTCTGCTACAGAATCCTATAATTTGTACAAAAATAAAGAAGAAAAGAGATTTGAAGTAGAACCTCTGTTTAGACACAAAATATCATCACAATTTGAACTTGACTCAATTAAACAAGTTTTTTATGATCTTCCATTTTATGAAGATAATTTATACAATAAAAAATCACATACGTACTTAATGGCACTTACCCTGGAACCGGATATATTGCAAAGTCCGGAAAGGGTTCAGTTGATGAAGGAAATAATCAATGCGGGCAATACTTATACTACTGTTTCAGGAAACAATTTACACTATTCAGGATTACCCTATATAAGGGTTACCACTGCAGAGATGATAAAGAAGGAATTGAATATGTTTATATTTATGGCTCTTGGTATCACTGCTATAATTATCTTCCTGTTTTTCAGATCATTCAAAGTAGTCATATTTTCAATGCTGGTGGTTGGTATTGCTGTTATTTGGGCACTTGGAACACAAGCATTGTTTGGATTTAAAATTACGATTTTAACAGGCATGATACCTCCGTTAATCATTGTAATCGGTATTCCTAACTCAGTATTTCTGCTCAACAAATACCATCAGGAATATAAAAAACATGGTAATAAAATTAAAGCACTACAAAGAGTTATCTGTAAAATTGGTAACGCTACATTTTTAACAAATCTTACCACTGCTTCAGGTTTTGCAACTTTTATCTTTACCAGTAGTAAAATATTAGTCGAATTTGGAATAATAGCTGCCTTAAATATTATTGGTATTTTTATACTTTCGATATTACTTATCCCGATTATATTCAGTTTTTTATCCGTACCTAAAGAACGACACTTAAATCACTTGAATAATAAATCTGTAAATCATATAGTTGACAAGCTTGTTCATATCTCTTTAAATCACAGACGTACTGTTTACATTTCAACAGGAATCCTTATTTTACTTGGAATAATCGGCATCTCAAATATTAAAACAACTGGATATATGTTGGATGATATTCCACACGAAAATCCCTTATATCTTGATTTAAAATACTTTGAACAAAATTTTAATGGGCTGATGCCTTTAGAAATTATGGTTGATACTAAAAAACCTAACGGGGTTTTAAAATCAAGCAATTTAAAAAGGATGGACCGGTTTCATGAAAAGATTTCATCGCATCCTGATATTTCCAAAGCGTTATCATTATCCGAAGTAGTCAAATTTGCACGACAGGGGTTTTATAACGGAAACAAGAAATATTACGGAATCCCGAGTAATCAGGAACGTAATTTTTTATTATCCTATGTATCTAATGAAGAGGGTGATCAAAAGAACATTATCAATACATTCATTGATTCTCTGCGTCAAAAAACAAGATTGAGTTTTCGGATTAAAGACGTTGGTACAACTAAAATGTCTGATATCAATAAGATGGTAATCAATGAACTAAATGAAATCTTTCCAACAGAAAGATATAATACTTCAGTAACCGGAGCCAGTATATTATTTTTTAAAGGAACAAAATACCTGATAAAAAACTTATTTGTAAGTTTATTTTTGGCCATAATACTTATAGCCTCCTTCATGGCCTGGATGTTTTCATCCAAACGAATGGTGATTGTATCCCTAATACCGAATTTAATACCATTAATAATGACAGCTGCATTAATGGGATATTTTGCAATACCTATAAAAGCATCAACTATTTTAGTATTTAGTATTGCCTTTGGAATTTCTGTTGATGATACTATCCATTATCTGGCTAAATACAGACAAGAATTAGATGAAACGAACTGGAGTATTAAAGCTGCAGTTGTATTAGCTCTAAAGGAAACGGGTACAAGTATGATCTACACTTCTATTATTTTGTTTTTTGGTTTTGGTATTTTTGGATTTTCTGATTTCGGAGGAACAGTGGCCTTGGGCACATTAGTAGCAGTAACATTATTGATTGCCCTGTTCTCAAATTTAATTTTGTTACCTTCGCTTTTACTCACGCTTGAAAAGCAAATCACAAATAAATCGTTTAAGGAACCTTTATTACACATATATAATGAAGATGAAGATATTGAGATTGACGATTTAAAAATTGAAACCAAAGCAAAAGAATAAATAAATGTCAGATATTCAGAATCTCCAAAGTTTAATTACCACAGAAATCGAACAATCGGTATTTATAAAGAATCCTATTAATTTATATGAACCTATTGAGTATACAATGTCAATGGGGGGTAAAAGAATAAGACCTCTACTATGTTTATTGGCTGTTCAACTATTTAACGGAGATACACAAGAAGCTGTAAAACCAGCTATCGGACTCGAGATATTTCATAATTTCACTTTGTTACATGATGATATTATGGACAATGCTGAAGTAAGAAGAAATAAACCAACTGTCCATAAGAAATGGAATAATAATGTTGGTATTCTGTCTGGAGATGCTATGTTAATCAATGCCTATCAATACATTTCAAAATGTAACACCTCAAATTTAAAAGAGGTATTACAGTTATTTAATGATGTAGCTATTGGTGTTTGCGAAGGACAACAATATGATATGGATTTTGAGAACAGATTAGACGTAACAATAGAGGAATATCTGGAAATGATACGACTTAAAACAGCAATATTACTAGCTGGAAGTCTGAAGCTTGGAGCTTTATTAGCAAATGCATCAAGTACAGAAGCAGAGCTAATCTATCAATTCGGAATTAACATTGGTTTAGCATTTCAATTACAAGATGATTACCTGGATACATTTGGAAATCAGGATACATTTGGAAAAAAAATTGGCGGAGATATTTTATGTAATAAAAAAACATACTTACTTATTACTGCTTTAAATAATTCCTCAAAAGAAGACACGGATGAACTAAAATATTGGATAAACGCCGAAAACTTTAATGACCAGGAAAAAATAACAAACGTTAAATCCATATATATTAAAAATGCTGTCGATAAAAAATCACATCACCTTATGGACAAGTATTTTAATTTAGCCATGGAAAACCTAATCCAAATTAATGGAAATGAGGAAACTAAAAAAGAACTAATGAATTTTGCAACAAAACTTATGCAACGAAACAATTAGTACTTTTAAAATTATTTGTAACTTTTGCCCAATTCATAATATTTTCAATATCTCATGGAACAATTAGTAGGGAAAATAATTCAGGTTGTAGGACCTGTTATCGATGTAAGTTTTGATTTAATTGATCAAGAAGAACTGCCCAACATTTTAGATGCGCTTGAAATCACACGCGAAAACGGGGAAAAAATCACCATAGAATGTCAACAACATATTGGAGAACATACAATCAGATGTATTTCAATGGATGCAACCGATGGATTAGTTCGTGGGATGCAAGTGGTAGCCACAGGTCAACCTATACTAATGCCACCCGGTAATTCGGTTAAAGGAAGACTTTTGAATGTTACCGGTGCGGCAATTGATGGTATAGGTGATATTAGTAAACAGAATGGTTTTCCTATTCACAGGGATCCTCCAAAATTTGAAGATTTATCTACTGAATCAGAAATATTATTTACTGGTATTAAAGTAGTAGATTTAATTGAACCTTATGCTAAAGGAGGTAAAATTGGATTATTTGGTGGAGCCGGAGTAGGTAAAACTGTACTTATTCAGGAACTAATAAATAATATTGCAAAGGGTTATGATGGCCTTTCTGTATTTGCAGGAGTAGGGGAACGTACACGTGAAGGAAATGACCTTCTTAGGGAAATGATTGAAGCGGGTATCGTTAATTATGGTGAAGAATTTAAAAAGAGCATGGAAGATGGCGGTTGGGACTTATCAAAAGTGGATAAAAAAGCACTTGATAAGTCGCAAGTTACCATGGTTTTTGGTCAAATGAATGAACCCCCCGGGGCCCGTGCAAGAGTAGCACTATCCGGATTAAGTATTGCAGAGAGTTTCCGTGATGGCGACGGATCAGGAGCAGGAAAAGATATATTACTATTTGTTGATAATATTTTCCGTTTTACACAAGCAGGTTCTGAAGTTTCTGCATTATTAGGTCGTATGCCATCTGCTGTGGGATATCAACCTACATTATCTTCAGAAATGGGAGCATTGCAAGAAAGAATTACCTCAACAAAAAATGGGTCCATCACCTCTGTACAAGCTGTATATGTTCCTGCAGATGATTTAACTGACCCGGCTCCAGCCACCACATTTACTCACCTTGATGCTACTACGGTATTAAGCAGAAAGATTGCAGAATTAGGTATATACCCGGCTGTAGATCCATTAGATTCTACATCCAGGATGCTTTCTCCTGATATTGTAGGTGAAAAACATTACAATACAGCTCAAAGAGTTAAAGAAATTCTACAGCGCTACAAAGAGCTTCAAGATATTATTGCTATTTTAGGAATGGAAGAACTATCTGAAGAAGATAAATTAGTGGTACACAGAGCCAGAAGGGTACAACGGTTTTTATCGCAACCTTTCCATGTTGCTGAACAATTTACCGGCTTAAAAGGTACTTTTGTTAGTATTGAAGATACTATTAAAGGATTTAATATGATTATTGATGGTGAAGTTGATAAATACCCTGAAGCAGCTTTTAACTTAGTTGGTACTATTGAAGAAGCCATCGAAAAAGGTGAAAAAATACTTGCTGAAACTAAATAAACATGGATTTAAATTTAGAAATAATTACACCTGAAAATATATTGTACTCTGGTGATGTGGGCTTGATTCAATTACCTGGTATTAATGGAAGTTTTACCGTGTTGAAAAATCATGCTGCAATAGTTTCAAAGCTTGTTAAAGGAAAAATACGAGTTATCGGTAAAAATGGTAAGGAAAGCTTTTTTGAATGCGAGAATGGAACTTTTGAATGCATTAACAACAAAGCAACTGTACTTTTAGGATCGATATCTGAATAGTTTAAAAATATAAAATCAAAAGAAAAACCGTTATCTGTTTGATAATGGTTTTTTGTTTTAATACCCTTCAATTTGAAAAAAATACTAATTATACGATTAAGCTCTATTGGAGATATAATCCAATGCATGTCTGTTACAGGTGGATTTAAAAATCATCATCCAAAAAGTGAAATACATTGGATTGTTCGTTCGGATTTAGCTTCATTACTAAAGATTGATCCCAGAATAGATCAGTTAATTGAATTTGATCGAAAGCAAGGCATGTCAGGCCTAATTAAATTAGCATTTAAATTAAAAAAGGAAGGATATACGCATATTTATGATGCGCATAGTAATATACGTTCTAACATTCTTAAAATTATACTTTGTCCCTTTGGTATTGGAAGCCGATTAATTACTCGAAGAAAAGACAGATTTAAAAGGTTTTTATTATTTAAATTCAGAGTTAACCTGTTACCAAAACCATTCAGAGCTTTTGAATCCTTCAGAAAACCACTGCAAAAATGGGATATAAGTAATTTCTTTACGCCTCATGATAACTGGAAATTTCCAACTGAAACAGAAAATAAGTGTCTAAAATTACTTAAAGGTCAACCTGAAAAAACAATAACATTAGTTCCTTCAGCTGCTTGGGAATTAAAAAGATGGCCCGTAGATTATTGGAAAAAATTAGTGACACTTTTACCGGATTATCACTTTACCATTTTGGCTGGCCCAACTGATCATTTCTGTGAAGATATTGTAAAAGCAGATTCGTCACGTGTTGTTAATCTGGCAGGCAAAACTTCATTACTCGAAAGTTTTTGTGTGACTGCTCAATCAAAATATGTAGTAAGTGGTGATACCGGCTTTTTACATGCTGCAGATCTGTTTAATGTACCTGGTTGTGCAATTATAGGACCTACTGCTTTTGGGTATCCTACCGGAGAAAATATGAAAATTTTTGAAATGGGTTTACCTTGTCAACCATGCAGTAAACATGGAGATACCAAATGTAAATTGAAAGAAATAAAAAAGTGTTTGGTCGATATAACTCCGGAAAGTATTGTTAAGGAAATTAAAGAAAATGAAAACGTATTCTCAATAAAATAGTCATTAAATAATCGAATGAATGGATTATATACAGTTTGGTTTTTACTTTATATTTGTCCTGTTAAAAAATGCAACAAATGAGAATACATATTAATCCGAAGTACAAAAATCTAAATAACTTTATTAATCATCTACATGAGGACTTTGAAAATATCGGAGATTCAATATATAAAGGGAGAAATGAAATAAAGGTTATTGAGGTAGATGACATCAAACTTAATGTAAAAGCCTTTAAAATACCTCATTTAATTAATAAAGTAGCCTATGCATGGCTTCGTGGCTCAAAAGCCCGCCATTCTTTTGAATATGCTTTAAAAATGAGAAATATGGGAGCAGAGACTCCTGAACCTGTTGCCTATGTAGAAATTTTGAAAAATGGTCTTTTTAATCGGAGCTATTATGTAAGCATTCATCATCCATACGATTTTACCATCCGCGATTTAATAGGTTATAAATTTGATGATAAGGATAATATCCTGAAGCAATTCACAGACTTTACCTTTGAAAAACTCCATAAAAACGGGATTCATCATTTAGATTATTCCAGAGGAAACATTTTAATAGCTCGTACAAAAAATGGTAATTACAATTTTAGTATTGTAGATATCAATCGAATGAGGTTTGAAAAAATGCCATATTTAAAAGGATTAAAAAATTTCTCTCAAATGTGGGCAAATGAAGATGAACTTGAAGTGGTGGCTCGCGAATATGCTAAAATAAATAACCAAGATGAAGAAGAAGCTGTTAAAATGCTGATTCAACTTGACAAAGAACATAAAGCTAAAATAAATCGTAAAGCTGAATTAAAAAGAAAAATAAGAGGAGAGAAGGAAGATTAACTTAACATTACACAATAGCTTTTTTGAGATTGTATCCAGATCCAATCTATTCACCAAAATCTCCATTACATTCTTCCGTAGAAATACCACCTCATACTAATCCAAAATCTGCTTGAAAAGATTGAACCAGTTCGTTTGCTGAAAAACATCCTATATCAGGAGATTATAATAAGTTTTTACCAAGTTATTAAAAGAGGTTGATGTAATGTGATAAATTCTTCTCAAAACCAGGATTTATTGTTTTGTTGTCTTCCTCACACCAGGTTTGATAAATTGGGTAAAAGAAGGTTTGTAAAAAATGGGTAAATAGCAATGTCCCTTGTTTAACGCACTGGTTTTTATTAGTGCAATTGATGTAATCCAGCGGTTGAAAAAGTATTTGCGGATTTTAGGGATCTAATTATTTACTCTATATTTGATACCTGAGTTGATACACTTTAATTGTCTGTTTTTGTAAGAAAACGGGTTGTAATTTAAACATATCAGAAAAACAACAATAAATACGAAATCAACATTGATTTTCTGAGTATAAACAGATAAATATGAAATATTCTTATGATTATCTTATAGTAGGTGCTGGATTATACGGATCAGTATTTGCGCATGAGGCTTTAAAACGTGGCAAAAAAGTACTTATTATTGATAAAAGAGACCATATTGGAGGAAACTTATATTGTGAAAATATTGAAGGCATCAATGTTCATAAATATGGTGCACATATATTTCATACGAATAACAAAAAAATATGGGAGTATATTAACCAATTTGTTGAATTTAACCGATACACAAATTCTCCACTTGCAATGTATAAAGGCGAGTTATATAATTTGCCGTTTAACATGAATACTTTTTATCAGCTTTGGGGTGTAAAAACACCGGAAGAGGCACTAATCAAAATTGAAGAACAAAGGAAAGAATATGCCCATTTAGTTCCTAAGAATTTAGAAGAACAGGCACTTCATTTAGCTGGTAAAGATATATATGAAAAACTGATTAAAGGATATACGGAAAAGCAATGGGGCAGGCCAGCCACTGAAATACCGGGATTTATTATTAAACGTTTACCCCTCAGATTTACATTTGATAATAATTATTTTAACGACGCTTATCAGGGTATACCTATAGGAGGCTATAATAAGCTTTTTACCAAGCTATTAAAAGGGGCTAATGTAATTAGTAACACCAACTATTTTGACGATAAATTGATGTTAGACAAACTAGCAGAAAAGGTTTTATATACTGGCAAAATAGATGAATTTTTTAATTACAAACTAGGTAAATTAGATTATCGTAGTCTCCATTTTGAAACAGAAGTACACAATACGTCAAATTTTCAGGGTAATGCGGTAATCAATTATACTGAAAAGGAAATTCCTTATACAAGAATCATTGAACACAAACATTTTGAATTTGGTAACCAACCTAAAACCGTTATTACAAAAGAATATCCTCATGAATTTAGTAAAGATAATGAACCTTATTACCCTATAAACGATAATAAAAATATGGAAATGCTGGATAGTTATTTGTATTTAGCTGATTCCATTTCGCACAAATATATATTTGGTGGAAGATTAGCCGAATACAAATACTACGACATGGATGATACCATTGAAGCAGCACTAAATTTAGCAAACAAATCTTTAAATAATGAAATATTACATTGCCAGAAACTATAGGTCGAAATTTGATGCTGCAGGGAAAGCAAAAATGGATTGTGAAGTTATTTTAAAAAATAACGGATGGAAAAATATCGGATTTAAACAAACATGGATTGCCAATGCTATAATTGGTACAATTGTGAGTGCTATAGGTATAACCTGGGCCATAATCCGATTGCCAAGAAAAAGTACGTTATGTCTTCAATATCCTTTAAATAAATTCTATAAATATATTTTATGGGGTGCAATTATCAAAAAATGTGATATTATTACTATTGTACACGATGTAAAAAGTTTAAAAGGCAAATTATACTTAACTAAAAAAGAAATAAAAACACTATCAAAGTCGAAAAGCCTTATCGTACATAATTCGGTAATGCGTGAATGGTTTGAAAATAATAACATAGGCGCAGAGGTAAAAATAACCGAACTTGATATTTTTGACTATCTTCATCATACATCGAAAAAGCAAAACTCAAATAATTTAGATATTAATCATTTCAAAATAGTATTTGCCGGAAATACGGGAGGTAAAAAAAGTTTTTTATATGATGTTGACTATGTTCAAAGAGGTAATTTTCATATAGACATTTATGGATTTGATTTTAATGTAAACTTTATAAAAAACAAGGAAAATTCAATACTTAACTATAAAGGTGTATTTCCTTCTAATGAAATAATCGATCATATTAATGGTGATTTTGGATTAGTTTGGTATGGTGATTCAACCGAATCATGTAATGGACAAACTGGTCAATATTTAAAATTCAATAATCCACATAAAGTGTCATTATATATACAATGTGAATTACCTATAATAATTTGGGATCAGGCCGCAATGGCAAACTTTGTAGAAGAAAATAATATTGGCATTACAATAAATAATTTAGATGATCTGAAAAATAAATTAAATTCACTCTCAGAAAATGATTATAACATTCTAAAACAAAATGTATTACGTATAAAATCTAAAATTTCCTGTGGTTTTTATTTAGAAACTGCCTTAAACAAGGCTCTGTAGGTAAATTCTTTAGTATGCTATGCTTATATTTGTTCAAAATTAGATTGAAATCTATATTTTCAATCTTTAGTAAATCATATTTATATGCATTCATCCCATTATTTTGCAATATTTTATACCGAACATCTGTATTATATTCCTCAGTTTTTACCTGTTGCACGAGAGTTACAAAAAAGAGATTTACCATATATTTTTATTATTCTTGAAAGTAGTAAAAGAGATATATTCAATCAGAATGATTCTATTATAAATGTTTGTGAGAAAGAAGAAATTCCATATCAAGTAGGAGAGAAGGGACTGCAGCATACCACATCTGAATACCTTATTTGTGGAGGTGATAACTACCCGGAAACAAATATACCACATCAACAAAAAGTACTCATTGTACATGGTATTGGCACCAAAGTTAGTGCCTTTACCGAAGAAAAAAACCGCTTTGATATCCGATTTATTGAAGGTGAATTCAGACTTCGCAGATTAAAAGAACTATACCCTGAGGCGAAAACAATTTGGGAAAATGTTGGCTTTTCAAAACTTGATGATGTATTCAGGTATACATCTGACATGAAAAAACAACTCCTTGAAAAAATGGGCCTTGATATCAATAAGCCCACATTACTATATGCGCCCACATTTTACCCAAGTTCAATTGAAAATATGTCTGTTAAATTTCCTGATGAATTTAAGGACTTCAATCTTATTATTAAGCCACACTATTACAGTTATTTGCGGAAAAAATATAAGATGCAACGGAAGAAATTTAAAAAGTGGCAACAGTATAGTAATGTGTATTTTGCAAGTTTTGAGGACTATAATATAGCCCCATTTTATGCCATTTCAGACATACTAATATCAGATGAATCATCAGTTGTGTTTGAATTTGCTGCTTTAGATAAACCAGTTATTTGCAATCGATTTATCCACTTACGCTTATCCTATCGTTTATTTGGTCGCTACAAATTCAATAAACGTATGGAAGGTGCCATGAATCAATTCAGGGATATTGGAGAAAACGTTTGGAAATACAAAAATCTGAAAAAAACAGTCATTTCAGAATTAAATATTCCTGAAAAAAAACATCAAAAACGGATGGAATATACCAAAGAAATTATAGGACCAGTTGACGGAAAGGTATCTGTAAGAATGGTAGATGTTATGCAAAAATACTATGGTAAAAAATAAGAAAATAGAGGAGAGATAGTTCTCCTTTAACTATTCGTAGTTATAGCCTCCATCCAATTGAATAATCTGACCTGTTAAATATTCATTTTGAGTTATTTGATAACACAAATCAGCTACTTCATCTTCATGAGCAAATCGCTTTAACGCTACTTTACCCTTTATTTTTTCACGTAACCATTCAGGCTTTTCCTTTTGCCAATCTGTATCCACAAAACCAGGAGCAATACCATTTATTCTAATCTCATCATTAGCTAAAAACTTAACCATATTTTGAACTAAAGAATGAATGGCACTTTTACTAACTCCATATGAAATGGATACGGAATGTGGTAAATTACCAAGCATTGAACCAATAAATACAATATTACCTTTTGGCTTAATACATGAAATTAATGATTGCATTAAAAAGAATGGAACGTTAAGGTTCGCATTAAAAACTTTCAGCCAATCATCTGGCTTAATATCTCCAAATGCCGATCTGTCTGTTAATCCTGCATTAAATACAATTAAGTCAAGATGTGGAACTAATTTTTTAATGTCATTTGAAATGCTGTCTACATTACTGATATCTGACATATCAGCCTGTAAAATATCAAATTTTCCTTTATAATTTTGATTTAAATCAGATTCTAATAACTGTGCATCTTTAACTGAACTATAATAATTGAATACCACATGGTACCCTTCACTAAGTAGTTTTTTGCCTATAGCTTTACCAATTCCTTTTGTAGATCCGGTAACGAAAGCATATTTCATACTTATAAGATATTTTAATTTGAATTCTGATTGCAATATAAACAGAAAATGACTGTTGACTTATTTACATCTTTAATGCAAGATGAAAAACCTGAATAATATTAATTGTTATCAGAACTTTCTTCTTCAACATTTTTTGTAACTATATCAGGATTATCATGGTTATCTATTCTCTTTTTAATTTTAGAATAGCTTTCATAAATTTTCTTTTTTAGAATGGTGGAACTGGTTCCTGCACCGTATGGGAAATAAAATACTTTTACTCCAAAATCCTCCAGATAATCATATTTTCCAGTCCAATCATCACCAACTACAAAAATATCCATATGTAGTTTTTTTACAATTTCTTTATGGTCTAAAGACCTTTGTGGAATAACAATATCCGGTGCTTTTAATCCTTCAACAATGGCCAGTCTTTCCTCAAAAGGAACAATAGGGGGAGCTTTATAGGAGCTAACCAATTCATCGGTACTCACGCCAACTATTAAAACATTTCCTAAACCTTTGGCATAATGAATCATTTTTAAATGATTACTATGAAACATGTCAAACGTTCCTGATGTATAAACAATAATTTGCTTTTTACCTTTCCCCATTTTTTTTGATATCTTTTAATAAATAATCCACAAAGGTACATTATTTTAAATGAATCAGACATGTGATATAAAAACGTATTTTTAAGAACAACAGTTATACATCAATTAATCACTAGTAAACGATTGTTTATTTAGCTAGGCAAAAATAAAAATGTATGCTTTAAGTATTAATCCATAGTCCTAAATAATAATTCTTTAAACTCCTACATTTCAGGTAAGTTAAAATTATCAACTCAAATACAGTTAGTACCAATTTGTTAAACTAAAAATATGTAGTTTTGCAGGCCAAAGGTATATTTAAAATAAAATGAAAAGAGAAGACTTTGAAATAATGGCACCGGTAGGTTCATACGAATCATTAAGTGCAGCCATACAGGGAGGAGCAAATTCAGTATATTTTGGAATTGAAGGTTTGAATATGCGTTCCAGATCATCTAATAATTTTACTACAGATGATCTTCATGAAATAGTTAAAATTGCTAATAAAAATAACGTTAAAACCTATTTAACGGTTAATACTGTCTTATATAATCAGGATTTAAACCTGATGAAAAAGATTATTCTATCAGCCAAAGAGGCTAATATTTCTGCAATTATTGCTTCTGATGTGGCTGCTATTTCTTTTGCTCGAGAAATAGATGTTGAAGTACATTTAAGTACACAACTAAACATATCAAATATTGAGGCTTTAAAATTTTACGCCAAATTTGCAGATGTAGTTGTATTAGCACGTGAATTGGATTTAGATCAGGTTGCCCAAATATACAGGCAAATAGAAGTTGAGCAAATAAAAGGACCAGGTGGCAAACTTATACAGATAGAAATGTTCAGTCATGGAGCATTATGTATGGCGGTATCCGGAAAGTGTTATTTAAGTTTGCATAACACGCATTCATCCGCAAATAGAGGAGCCTGCCTGCAAACCTGCAGAAGAAGCTATACTGTTACAGATAAAGAAACCGGACAAGAATTAGAAATTGACAACGAATACATTATGTCTCCAAAAGATTTGAAAACTATTCATTTCTTAAATAAAATGATTGATGCAGGTGTGCGTGTATTTAAAATCGAGGGTAGAGCAAGAGGACCTGAATATGTAAATACAGTTATTAAAGCTTATAATGAAGCACTGGATTCAATTATAACAGGTACTTTTAACGAAGAAAAAATTGCAGAATGGGATCAGGAATTAAGTACTGTTTTTAATAGAGGATTCTGGGATGGATATTATTTGGGACAGAAATTAGGAGAATGGAGTAATAACTATGGAAACAGAGCTACAAAACGAAAAATATATATTGGAAAAGGTACTAATTATTTTCCAAAAATAGGTGTAGCCGAATTTCTTATGGAAACCAAAAGTCTGAAAGTAGGCGATGAAATATTAATTACAGGTCCGACAACAGGGGTCATAAAACTAACAGTTCCAGAATTACGGGTAGATTTAAAACCTGTTGAAGAAACAGTAAAAGGAGAGAGGTTTTCAATGCCTGTATCAGATAAAATCAGACGATCTGATAAGTTATACAAATTAGTGAATTCACACCCTTCATTAGATCAATAAAAAAACAAACAGAGCAGTTATATGACAATTTCAGGAAATATAGAAAAAATGAAGACTTCTTTAGACAAGGAAGTTATTTATCATTTACCAATTGGCGATGATTTAATCTTGCTAAATGATTTTATTGGTAAAACAATAGAACTAGAATTTCTGAATCAAATAAATTGTGTTTGCTGTGGAAAAAAAACAAATAAATCCTTTAATCAGGGTTTTTGCTACCAATGCTTCTTAAATGCTCCAGAATCCAGTGAATGCATCCTTCAACCCGATAAATGCCAGGCTCATTTAGGTATTTCAAGAGATATGGAATGGTCTAAAAATCATTGCTTAACACCTCATATAGTATATTTGGCAAATTCATCAAAAATAAAAGTTGGTATAACCAGAAAAACACAAATTCCTACCAGATGGATTGATCAAGGTGCTTCTAGTGCTATCATTATTGCACAAACACCAAACAGACATATTGCCGGAATCATTGAAAAATATTTAATGCAATTTTATAGTGATAAAACAAGTTGGCAATCAATGCTAAAAGGAATAACTCAGAAATCTGATTTAGCAGAAGAAAAAAATAAAATATTAGATCTCATTCCTACTGAACTTAAACAGTACTTTATATCTGATAGTGAAATCACAAATATCAATTTTCCGGTTCTTCAGTTTCCAGAAAAAGTTAAAAGTTTAACCTTTGATAAAACAAATAAAATTAAAGGTACTTTAAAGGGTATAAAAGGTCAGTACTTAATATTTGATTCCAACGAGGTATTAAACATCAGAAAACATCGCGGATACCTTATAAAAATGAATATATAGCTATTCAAACAACTTAATCATTAAAATCCGGTAAAGTATCTCCAATTTTATTGCGCGATACCTTTCCGGCATTTATTGTAAAACCAATACTAATATTACTTACTTCGTAGGTAGCTATTTCACTTATATTAAATTGTTCTAACTTAAAATATTCATTCAAGAAAAAATTAATTTTTGAGTGCTTTGAATTGCATACATTATTGAGTGTATAAAACCCTTTCCATTCTCTTATAAGATAATCTTTCACCTCAGAATTATTATTTAAATCACCAATCAATATAACAGGGGAACCTCCTGTAAGCTTATTTATATGATTTAATGTTTCTATGCTAATCAGGTGAGCTTGATAACTATCTAATTCTGATTGTACCTTTAATTTAAAGATGTAAAAAATATATCCGGAATTAAGATCTTTAAATTTGACCCAATCAATAAAGTTTTTCCCAATTTCTAAAGAATCATTTTGGAGAGTATATACAGAAGATGTTAGTAGATTAAATGAATTTGATTTATATATCAGGGAGGAGAAAGTGATTATTGATAATTCATTTATACTATCCGCTAATTCCCTAACATTATATCCATTTTTTAAAAAATAGTTTTTGCTGCTTTTTGATAATTGAGTAGATTGAAAACTAATGACATGTGGGCTGAATTTTTCCATTACAGATTCAAATGAATCTATGTTAGAAGAGAGTATTTCATTACTATTATTACTTATTCCTCCTAAAACAGCAATAGACAATTTATTTCTGTTATTATTACAGGCCATTAAAGAAATAAATAATACCAAATATATAATTACACACTTCATTAAAATATATGTTTATACCTGAGTTCTTATAAATTCAAGAATTCATATTTTTAGGTATAATATATGACCTAAAAACAATAAACATCATCTAATTTACACGTGATAACTATTTTAATTGACAATTATAGCTTAAAATAATGCTAATAATCTATTTGATATAAAGTTAAATTATTCAAATTTAAATTTAAGGATATATATTTAATCATCTGAATCTATATGAATTGTCACATTGATATTATGAATATCACTTACAGCACGTTCATATTTTGTGGCCATATTATGAGCCTCAGTCAAACTCATCATCCCTGGTAAAGTAATATGAAAAGTCAATTCAGAATGATTGCCGTAGTGATGAATCAAGAAATGATGTGGATCCAGATCCTTATTAAATATATCATAGCTAATATCATGAATACTTTGTCTTAATTCATCACTAATTTTTTCACCTAAAAAGATAGAAAGTGATTCTTTTAAAATAGAATATGTGGTATAAAATATTAATAGTGAAACAATTAAACCAAGAACTCCATCAACCCACCAAAAATATTTTCCAACAAAAATACCTATTAGGATTATAATACTAGACAAGGCATCACTTCTATGATGCCAGCCATCAGCATCTAAAGATTTTGATTTAGTTATTTTGCCATAATAAATAGAATACCTGGCCATTATTTCCTTAACAACAATAGAAATAACAGTCACTACAATGGCTGAAGTTCCATATTCAACTGATTCATGTAATTTTAATTTCAATATAGACTCGTAAGTAAAATTAGCTCCCACTAAAGCCAGTAATATGCCAATAAAAATAGTAGCTATTAATTCGGCACGACCATGACCAAAAGGATGCTCATCATCAGCTGGCTTTAATGAAACTTTAAGTCCAATTAAAACTGCTAATGAAGATATTGAGTCTGTTAAGGTATGCCAGGCATCAGCAATTAAAGCAACTGAGTGAAATAAAACTCCTACCCAAAACTTAATTATAAACAGGGCAATATTTAAAATAATAGAAATCCAGGATACAATTAAACCAATCTTAAATTTATTTTGCATGCAATAATCAATTTTACTTGTCAATTTTAGACTTATCAACAGGGAAACCTTGCTTTTCCCAATTAGTTATTCCTCCTTTTAATAAGTATACATTCGTATATCCGATTGAATTTAACCATTTAGCACATTGGATTGTTCGTTTTCCAATTTCGCAATAAACAAATATTGTATCATTTTTATCTAAGCCTTGCAAATAAATTTGAAATTTTTCTTTAGTATCGGCTAAAACAGAATTTTTAATTCTCTTTTGTTTAAATTTTTTTTCAACTCTAATATCAAACACGTGAGCTGATTCAACAGTATTTAATTTAGAATTAAATTCACCTGGTTCAATAGTATACTCACTCTTACTTTGAGAATAACCATTAAACCATGGGAAAATCAATAAACTCACAAATAAAAATAATCTTACATGTATTGGAAAATATATAAACATTTATTAATTATTAATGGTGCTGTTTTAAATTATGATGCTTTAAACATGAAGATATAACTATACAACAAAAAAATCGGATATTATTTTATCAGTTAAAAACTTCTTATTATTAGTAACTTGCAGATAATTATTACTTATGGTCAAATTACCAATACTTATATTTTTTTCCATTACCTGTGAAAAATAATTATTCAATTCTGATGTAAAGTTTAATTTCATATTATTAACACTAACACCTTTTTTCGTTCTCAACCCTAACATAATTGATTCATTATACCTATCTTTTTCACTCAAGGTTTCATATTCGTAATATATATCACGAGTACTAATCTTACTCAAATAATCATTCAAATTTGATACATTCCATTTTCTGATTGAATTATGAAATGAATGTGCAGAAGGACCCAGACCAAAGTAACTTTTACCATTCCAATAATTTGAATTATGCATAGATTCATAACCTGTGAGACAAAAATTAGAAATCTCATAATCAATGTATCCGTTATCTGTTAATTGGCTTATTAAAACTAAATACTGATCCAGACTATCTTTGTCATCAATTTCAACTATTTCACCTCTTTTCAGCCTTTTATAAAATGGAGTTTCCGGCTCAAAAGTTAAATGATATGCTGAAATATGTTGAACATTCATTTGAAGTGCTGTTTGTACTGATTTACTCCACGTATCTAAATCCATATTAGGAATACCATAAATTAAATCCACACTTATATTATCAAATCCTACACTTTGGGCTATTTGAATAGCATTTTGAGCTTGTTTTGCGTTATGCCGTCTATTCATAAAGGCCAGAATTCTATTCTCAAAACTTTGTATACCTACACTTAATCTATTCACACCTAAATTCTTCAACCCTGATAAATATTCAAAATTCATATCATCAGGATTTGCTTCTACTGTAATCTCCTGTAACTTTTCAAAATCAATTATTTCACGTAATTTTTCAAAAATCTTACTAAAATCTGAAATGCTCAATAAACTGGGTGTACCTCCGCCAAAATACAACGTTTTTATTTCCGTATTATTCATTTCACCAGATCTAATGCTTATTTCACTAATTAAAGCATTAATAAAACCATCCTTATTAGATAATCTGGTGATACTATAAAAATCGCAATACCCGCATTTTTGTGAACAAAATGGTATATGTATATAAATCCCTGCCATCAATTATAATTGTTAATTATCATTTCACCTGAACGTTTCACGTGAAACATTTGTTTTGAAATAAAAAATGGTATTTTTGCCAAGGTTATTTATCGCATTCATTTATAGAATAAACAACACAAGTCATAACTAATTAAATATGAACACTTTAAAATCATACTGGCGAACCATTTTATTAATTTTCTTCATACTTTTTTTAAGTTTGATGAATGTAAATAAAATGCTTCCTAATGAAATTCATTTATTTCGTCATTTTGATAAGTTTGTTCATTTTACCATGTATTTTTCGTTAAGCTTCGTCTTTTTTATTGAAAACTACATCTATAAGAACTTCATTAGAAAATTTTGGATCATAACAAATACCATCACCTTTGGCATATTTATAGAGTTTTTACAGTATTTAATTACCAATTACAGAACCGGAAACGTATATGATGCTATATTTAACACTCTTGGTGTAATTAGTGGAAGTATATTATTTACCCTTGTAAAAGATTATCCTATTATTTATAAAATCATGTTATTTAAAAATAACTATAAAAGATAATAGTCCTCTTTTTTCTCAATTCTTTCAATGATATCACCAATAGTCTCAGTTTGATACATATTGAGCATCTCTTTTCTTAAATCACAAAATTTTTCATGAACCGGACATGGCCTTTCATTTTCATGTGCTGATTTACAGGTATTCATACCTATTAAACACATTTCAAAAGCATCCATTCCATCTATAATTTTAACAATATCTATCAAATTGATCTTACTTGCTTCAACAGCTAAAGAAAAACCACCATGAGGTCCTTTTGTAGATAATAATAACTTTTGTTTTGCTAAAGTTTGAAGAATTTTTCCCAAAAAAGGAGTCGGAATATTTAGTTTCTCAGAGATCTTTTTAATTCCAATTTTTTTACCTTCTTCTTCATTTAAAGCCAGATAAATCACTGACCTTACAGCGTACTTACAAGTATTAGATAGCATAATTTAAGATTTATGGATGCTAAAATACACAATAATGTATAAAGTTAAAAATCAGACATTAATATAATAATTAATACCCAACATTATTACATATTTCTTTTCTTTTTCCACTGTTTACTAAATGAATTATTCGGAATATCGGATAATTTTCGCTTACTGCCTACAATAAAATGCTCAGCGATCCCTTTTCCAAAATTTTTAACTACCCCTGGAATAAAATCTAAATTATATCTTGAAGACAAAACAAAAGATGAAATTTCAGTTGATAATTTTTCAATTTTCCCAGGGAAACCCAGATCTACGGAATCACGTCTATTGTATAAAAGTAATTTAGGTAGTGGAATTTTTACAGGACACACCTCTTCACATCTTCCACATAAGGAACATGCAAAACTTAAATGTTTGTATTCTCCGAATTTTTTAAAATGGGGTGTAATAACACTACCAATTGGACCGCTATAGGTAGAATCGTAGGTATATCCTCCAATATTTTTATATATGGGACAAGCATTTAAACAAGCTCCACAACGAATACATGCCAATGATTCTGATTGAATAGGTTGAGCTAATAAATTCGTTCTTCCATTATCAAGCAGGATAATAAACATTTTTTCAGGTCCGTCAACTTCGTTATTCTTTTTCGGTCCTAAATAAACTGAATTATAAACTGTCATTTGCTGACCTGTACCATGAGCTGACAATAAAGGCCAAAATAATCCAAGATCTTTAAAAGATGGAATTAATTTTTCAATACCGGCTATTGCAATATGAACTTTAGGAAAAGAAGCAGACATAATGGCATTACCTTCATTTTCTGTAACAGCAATGGCACCTTTGTCTGCAATTAAAAAATTAGCTCCGGTAACACCAACTTCAGCATCCTGAAAATTTTCACGTAGATTTTCGCGAACAAAATTTGTTAAATACTCAGGTGAACTATTTTGCGGTGTGTTAAATTTTTCATGAAACAGTTCTGCAATATCTTCCTTTGACTTATGCATAGCAGGAGTAACAATATGATATGGCTTTTCTCCTGCAACCTGCACAATATATTCACCTAAATCAGTTTCAACAGACTTTATCCCAACAGTTTCTACTGCATGGTTAAATTCTATTTCTTCGGTTGTCATTGATTTACTTTTAACAACCATTTTTGTATTATTCTCCTGCAGTATATTAATTATGCAGTCTATGGCTTCTTTGTCGTTTTGTGCCCATAAAACCTCAATACCATTTGCCTTAGCATTTTTTTCAAATTCTATGGCATAATCATATAGATTGGCAATAATATCACGTTTCTTTTTAGCGGCACGTAATCTGGCTAATTCAATATCCTGATATCTTTTTTCACCCTTTTGAACAGCTGAATCATATCTTGATATATTAAATTTAATTTTATTACGATGATTTAAATCAAACGCAATATCTTCAGATTTATGTATAAATTTTTTAGAAGCTTGACTCACAATATTCAAATATTAACAAGGAATTTTATCAATTCGATTTTGATGTCTACCACCTTCAAAAGTTGTATTCATAAAAGCAGATACAATATCATATGCCACTTCAGTAGTTATAAATCTGGCAGGTAAGGAACATATGTTGGCATTATTATGTGATCTTGCTAATTCAGAAATTTCTTTTGTCCAACATAAAGCAGCTCTAATTCCCTGATGTTTATTAACAGTCATATTAATCCCGTTTCCACTACCACATACTGAAATTCCAAAATCAACTTTTCCATCTTCTACAGCTGTTGCTAACGGATGTGCATAATCTGCATAATCAGTACTTTCTTCTGAGTTTGTTCCAAAATCCTGAACACTTAAACCTTGTTTTTCAAGATATGTCTTTAATAATTCTTTAAGAGTAAACCCTGCATGATCAGCAGCTAAACCTACAATTCTGTTATTCATTTTTTTTTTTCAAAGATAGAAAGAAAAATATTGAACCTTCAAGCATTTATATCTTTACATGGTAAATAACGTTTATATAATATAAAGAACAGAAGAGTAATTTATTATATATTATAAGGCTATATAATTGATATTCAAATAATACCATATTAAAAAGATGTATAGAAAATTTAGGCTTCTTAAGGATCATGTTGAAATAATAAACAAGACTATAATGAAACGACCCACAAGCTACCTCTGGTGAATTGAATTGATACAGCGAGGTATATTGATTTGATGTTTATCTAGTAGATTTTCATGAGTATATTCAGTAAAAAAAATAGATTTAGATTTAGATTCAGTTAATTAGTTGTTGATTCAATGTTAATAAATTGTGAACTGCGGAATTAAAAGTAATCGAAAATAAATTTGGAATTAATAAGCATTTGTATAAAACACTTCACTTTTCAAGTTTCAAGTAAATTACTAATTTATTAAAACCGATTTTCACACACTATTTTAACAGTTATAAACGTACTACAAACAATAATCTTATTAAATTTGTGCGCTATTAACATCTTGTTAATAAAGTAACATAGTATATTGATTTATAGACTTAAACATTAAGTACAACTTGTTAATTATCTATTAATATCACTATAATCAATGTTTATAAGCTATATTTGCAAGCATATTGATTTATATTTATAAACGTTACTAACAGGATATAATCATTATCATATATTTTTAAAATTCTCTATTTATATATTATAATAATGGAAGTAAAAGAAAGTTGGTTGAAAAAAGGTTTTGTGGATGAACCCATTGAAAGTATAGAAAATATTGAAGAAGCATTTCATAAATTAAAAAAAGAGAAAAATGCCGTTTTGATGGCTCACTACTATCAGAACGATTCAATTCAAGACATTGCGGATTATGTTGGAGATAGTTTAGCACTGGCTCAATATGCTAAAGAAACTACTGCAGATATTATTATTTTGGCTGGCGTTCATTTCATGGGCGAAACTGCTAAGATTTTATCTCCGAATAAAACGGTTTTAGTACCGGATTTAAATGCAGGATGCAGTTTGGCTGATAGTTGCCCTCCTGATGATTTTGCTGATTTCTTAAAAGCATACCCTGATTATAAAGTAGTTACATATGTTAATACGTCAGCTGAAATTAAAGCTATGTCGGATATAGTTGTGACATCTACAAATGCTAAAGCCATTGTTGACAGTTTTCCTGAGGATCAAAAATTAGTTTTTGGACCTGATAGGAATCTAGGAAATTATATTAACGGAATTACCGGTAGAAATATGGTTTTGTGGGACGGTGCTTGTCATGTACACGAAAAATTTTCTCTTGAAAAAATTATAAAGCTTAAGGAAGAAAATCCCGATGCTAAAGTTTTAGCTCATCCTGAATGTAAAAAGCCTTTGTTATTGGTTGCTGATCATATTGGGTCCACAGCATCACTTTTAAAGTATTCTAGTCAAGATAAAGGTAATAAGTATATCGTAGCTACAGAATCTGGTATATTGCATCAAATGCGGCTTAAAAGTCCAAATAAGGAGTTTATACCTGCACCACCCAATGACTCTACTTGTGCTTGTAATGATTGCGAGTTTATGAGGCTTAACACCATGGAAAAATTATATAATGCTTTAAAATTTAATTGGCCAACAATAGATGTTGATGAAAATATTCGTGTTGAAGCTGTAAAACCAATTGAAAGAATGTTAAGTTTGTCAAAAGAACTTGGATTATAATTTATTGATATCCTTTTTTATAAAATTGAATTTTTTTTCTTTATTTGAATTTCTTAATTTTTAATGCTAAATGTTACATGATAGGCCTTTAAATATTTTACTTGTTGAAGATAATGTTTTAAATCAAAAACTTATTTTCCTGAATTTAAATAAATTGGGTTTTAAAATAGACATTGCAAATAATGGTAAAGAAGCTGTGGATATGGTTAAATTAAATCGGTATAATTTAATACTTATGGATTTAATGATGCCTGTTATGGATGGACTTGAAGCTACTACCTTAATTCGTGAATACGAAAGTAATTTAGATTACAGTACAACTATTATTGGTTTAACGGCTAATACTTTTGATGCAGATAGAGAAAAATGCTTAGATCATGGTATGAATGAGTACATGACAAAACCATTTGATCTTACATTATTTAAATCTTTATTGTCTGAATTGGGTGTTGTAAAGTAATTTTTTGAATGGAAGATAATTTCGATATACGTGAAGAAGGATATCAGAGTATTGACAATGAGGTTGATAATAAATTACGTCCTTTAAGTTTTGACGATTTTCAAGGTCAATATAAAATTGTAGAAAATTTAAAAATTTTTGTACAGGCAGCTTCAATGAGGAAAGAGGCTCTTGATCATGTTATATTACACGGCCCACCAGGATTAGGAAAAACTACACTTTCCAATATAATTGCTAATGAACTTAATGTTGGGTTTAAATTAACCAGTGGACCTGTGTTAGATAAACCTGGAGATTTAGCTGGGATACTTACTAATTTAGAGCCGAATGATGTTTTATTTATTGATGAAATTCATAGGCTTAGTCCTGTTGTTGAGGAATACCTTTATTCTGCAATGGAGGACTATAGAATTGATATCGTAATAGATAAAGGTCCTGGTGCTCGTAGTATACAAATCGATTTAAATCCATTTACTTTAATTGGTGCAACTACCCGTAGTGGATTATTAACCAGTCCTTTGAGAGCCCGTTTTGGTATTAACTGTCACCTTGAGTATTATGATACTGATATATTGTCAGGAATTGTCAACAGATCTTCAGCAATTTTAGATACCAGTATTACCGGAGAAGCAAGTTATGAAATCGCCGGAAGAAGCAGAGGAACCCCCAGAATTGCTAATGCTTTACTTCGTCGTGTTAGAGATTTCGCTCAAGTTAAAGGTAATGGTTCAATAGATATTAGTATTGCTAAAATTGCTTTAGAAGCTTTAAATATTGATCAGCATGGCTTAGATGAAATGGATCATAAAATTTTATTAACTCTGATTGATAAATTTCAAGGCGGTCCTGTTGGTATTAGTACTATCGGTACTGCTATTGGCGAAGATAGTGGTACTATTGAAGAAGTATATGAACCTTTTCTTATTAAAGAAGGATTTATAAAACGAACTCCAAGGGGTAGAATGGCTACACCCTTAGCATATTCCCATTTGGGTAAGGATAATACAAATCTGGAACAATTTTCATTATTTTAAAATATACCTTTTGAGTAAAATTAGAGGCTTAGCCGGCGACACTATTATTTATGGTGGAGGTACTATTTTGGTGCGTTTATTAAATTGGTTATTAATGCCTTATTATATCCGGACAATGGATAGTGTACAATATGGTTATATAACTGAAATTTATAGTTTTATTGCCATCCTGTTGGTATTGCTTACTTATGGATTCGAAACAAGTTTTTTTCGTTTTTCAAAAAATAAATCATATAAAAAAGTCTTTACAACCGGATTAACCAGTATCGTATCTACTAGTCTTTTATTTTTATTTATAGTATTCGTTGCTATTAATAATATTGACTCTTCAGAATTTAGCTTGTTGTATAAACGGTTAATTGTTATCGGTGGATGTGTAGTTAGTTTAGATGCAATTACGTCCATTATTTTTGCTAAGCTTCGTTTTCAAAGTAAAAGTATAAAGTTTGCTATTCTCAAATTTATTAATGTATTCATTCTTATTTTTTTCAATCTGTTTTTTTTATTATTTATTCCATATCTAAAAGAATATGATATTCTACATTCTACATCTTATTTTAGATATGTATCTTGGTTTTATATTGCTGATTATGAGTCTGTTTATGTACTTATATCCAATTTGATTGCCTCAGTATGTGTTTTATTAGTATTAATTCCTGAGATTATACAAGGAATTGACTCTGTTGATTTATCGTTACTTAAAAAAATGTTTAAATATTCATTTCCTATTTTAATTGTTGGAATAACCGGGATGATTAATCAGAATATTGATAAAACGCTTATACCAAGACTAATTGGTGGAGAAGAAGGATATACAATGGTAGCCATCTATGGAGCTAATTTTAAAATTGGAATTTTGATGGCTATGTTCACACAGTCATTCAGACTCGCCTTTGAACCTTTCTTTTTTAAGCATCATCAAACTACCAGTGATACTTCAGTATATTCTTCAATATTAACCTATTTTGTACTATTTGGTTTTCTGATTTTTTTGGGAGTTAGTTTATTTATCGATGTTATCAACTTACTATTGACTGAGGAATATATTCAAGGAAACGGAGTTATACCTATAATTTTATTATCACAGTTATTTAGTGGTATTTATTTTACACTTTCTGTATGGTATAAGGTTTCTGATAAAACTAAATATGGTGCCTACATGGGTATTACCGGAACAATTATTACTCTTGTTGGTAATATTTTATTGATCCCTATACTAGGGTATTATGGGTCAGCACTAAGTGGATTACTTTGTTTTATTCTAATGGTTTTAATGAGTGTTTACCTTGGCAGAAAACACTATTTTATTCATTATGAATGGAGAAAGATTATTAATTATTCTTTTTTAGTATTTGTACTATTTATTTCCGGATATTACATTTTGCCTCTTTTAATGAGCAAATGGTTAGTTGATTATGCCCTTTTATCTATAATAGTTAATTACTTTGTGCGTATTGGCTTAATAATTGTATTTTTAGGGTTTGTTTTTAAATATGAGTATCCAAAATTAAGATTAAAAGTAAATGTCAGTAAAAATTAAAATAGTAAATAAGAGTAATAATAGCTTACCTGAATATAGTACACTGCTGTCTGCAGGGCTTGACTTAAGAGCTTTTTTAAGCGACGAAATTATTTTTAAACCGTTACAAAGAGTTCTTATACCTACCGGACTGTATATTGAATTACCTGAAGGATATGAAGCTCAAATAAGACCAAGAAGTGGACTTGCCTATAAACATGGCATCTCTGTTTTAAATAGTCCAGGAACAATAGATGCTGACTATAGAGGAGAAATTAAGGTTATTTTAGTTAATCTAAGTAATGATGATTTTGTGATTAAAAATGGTGAACGCATTTGTCAAATGGTAATTGCAAAGCATGAGGTCGCTGATTTTGAATTAGTTGAAGTGTTGGATGATACAACACGAGGAGAAGGTGGTTTTGGTCATACAGGTAAAAATTAATAATCAGGTAATGAAATTATTTCTATACAATATTATTTTATTAAGTTTTTTAGTCGGTTGTAAATCTGTAGAAAAGGTTAATACATCTTCAAACAGTTCTGCGTCAATTGCTAAAGTTGATTTGAGCTCTGCTGATCAGCGTAAATTTGACTATTTCTTTTATGAAGGTCAGCGATTTAAAATGCAGGGACAGTTCGATAAAGCTAAGATGTATTTTCTTGAATGTTTAAAAATAGATTCATTAAGTAGTACGTGTTACTATGAACTAGCTAACCTTGAGATCGGTAAACAGAATTATAAAGGGGCTCAATTATTGCTTGAAAATGCTGTAGAAATATCACCTGATAACAAGTGGTATTATATGCTATTAGGTGATTTGTACCAACAAAATAAAAACCTGCCGAAATCTATTGAAATTTATGAATCGTTGGTTTCTAAATATCCTGATAATGAAGAGTATATTTATGTGTTGGCTCAACTTTACACAAATAATAAACAGTTAGAAGAAGCTATTGCTGCCTATGATAAATTAGAAAAGAAAATAGGAATCAATGAAATGGTTTCTCTGGAAAAGCAAAAGTTATATCTTGATCTGGGTAAAAAATCACAAGCTTATAAAGAAATAGAAAATCTGGTAAAGGAGAATCCTTACGATCCTAAATACTATGGTTATCTGGGTGATGTTTATATGTATACTAATGACCTTAATAAAGCTGAAGAAAGTTATAAAAAGGTATTTGATTTGGATCCGGATAATGGATTAGGCTATTTTTCTCTGGCAAATGTTAGTTTACATAGGCAGGATACAACCCGTTTTTTCCAATATTATATAAAAGGTGTTGCTGATACTAATTTAGATATTGAAGTTAAAGTTAAACGTATCTTTCCAATTTTGATGGATAATAACTTTAAGTCTTCGAAATATGTTAACGATATAGAAGCTCTTTTTAATCAACTTATAAGATCACATGTAGATGATCACAGAAGCTATATTTATTATGCTAATTACTTACATACTATTAATAAGAATGAACAAGCATTATACTATTATCAGAAGAGTTTAGAGATTGATAATTCTGATCCTTCTGTATGGCAGGAAATGCTTCTTTTAGAATTAAATAATCAGGATTTTGATTTAACATTGAAAGATTCAAATGAAGCTTTATTATTGTTTCCTGAGGTGCCTCTCTTTAGTTTAATAAATGGGATGGCTTATATGCAATTAAAGAATAATTCAAATGCCTTAAAGTCCTTTTTACAAGGATTGAAAAATGTAGGTGATAATGTAAATTTAAAAGGTCAGTTTTATACTTATATGGGTGACGTTTATTATAGTTTAGATAGTGTTGATAAAGCATTCGATAGTTATGAAAGTGCGCTTAAAGTTGATGAGAATAATATTGTTGTTTTAAATAACTATAGTTACTATTTATCTTTAGAGAATAACAATTTGTCTAAAGCTGAAAAAATGATTACTAAATGTGTGGAGTTGGAGCCTGGAAATGCAACTTATCTTGACACCTATGCGTGGGTACTCTTTAAAAGAGGACGATATTTTGAAGCTAAATATATAATTGAGCGTGCTATTGATAATGGCGGTACAGAAAGTCAGGAAATAATTGAACATTACGGTGATATTTTATTTAAAAACGGTGATACTGTAAAAGCACTGGAACAATGGAATTTGTCAAAGAAATTAGGCAATAATTCTAGTATTTTATTGAAAAAGATTGAGTTAAAGGATTATGTTGAAGAGTAGAGTTATTTTATTTATTTTGACGGTTCTTATATTATCCGGATGTAAGACGGCTCAATCGTTAAAAGTTGGTAAAGTTACTAATATACCTGATGTTAAGTTACGAGGTCTGTTAAAAGATAATGAGTTACAATTTGATAAGCTCTATCTAAAAAAGGTTAATTTCACTTTTGATAATGGAAAGGAAAAGAAATCCTTTAAAGGCAGTTTTGTTATAAAAAAGGATAGTGTAATTATTGTTTCTATTTATGCTCCTATGGGTATTGAATTAATTCGTACTCAACTTTCAAAACATGAAGTTACTATTATAGATAAGCATAATAAAGTTGTAATGAGTACTGATTATGGCTATTTTAATCGCAATTTTGGTATAGATGTCGATTTTAGCATGCTTCAAGCAATTTTATCAAATACTTTATTTGTTTACCCTGCTGAAGAAAATTATTATGAAGAATTAAAAAAATATAAACATAACGTTAACTCTAATAGTTATTCTTTTAAATCATTAAAGGATAAGAAGTTATCTAGAATATCAAAAAGAAGAGCAAACGATTTAGTAATACATGAATTTGATATTTACCCTGAAATATTCAGGATTTTTAATGTTTTTATAAAGGACTTTTCCAGTAACCAGTCATTGGTAATTGATTATAAAAACTTTCAAAAATTTAATGATATTTTATTTCCTGAATATATTAATTTAAAGGGAGAAAGGGGTATTAATAAAGTTTTAGTAAGTTTAAAAATTAATTATATCGAAATTAATGACGGTGGTAGTCTGCATTTTAAAATTCCTTCATCTTATACCTTTAAAGACATTTAATTTTACTATTTGTCTTTTGTTTTTTTTTAGTGTTTCATTTTCTCAAAATAGTGAAATTGATAAACTAAAAAATTTACGGACTCGTTATGCAAAGGAAATTAATAATGCTCAAAAGCTTCTTGAAAAAAAAGGTAAGTCTAAAATTAACTCTATAAATGATTTACAAATTTTAAATTCAAAAATTAACTCACAAGAGAATATTATAAATACCTATAAGCATGAAATTAGTGTTATAACCTCTATTATTGATTCTAATCAGGTTTTGGTTGATCATTTAAGCCAGGAAATAAAATTAATTAGGAAAGGGTATGAAAGGCTAATTTTAGAGGCAAATAAGCAAGTCAATTCTAATTTCAATGAGTTTATGCTCTTATTTAGTTCCAGTACCTTTAGCGAAGCTTATCGTAGGTTTACGTTGATGAAACAGTATAGTTCGTATAGGAAAAAGCAAGGATTAATTTTAATAGATACTAAAAATCAATATGACAGTATAATTACAATTAATCAGACTATATTAAGTCAGAAAAAAGAATCATTTCAGAAATTAAATCAAGAGTTAGAAAATCTAAAACTTTCAATAAGTCAAAAGAAGTATTTTATCTCTGAATTAAGTAATGAAGAACGCAAGTTAAAAAGAGATATAAATAAAAAGAAAAAGCATTCTGAAGAACTTGAGCGAAGTATTGAAAAATTAATTCTTGAAACTAGTAAAAATAAAAGTAACTTTACTTTTAGTAACTTTAGTAAAGCTAAAGGAAAATTAAGTTGGCCAGTTCGTGGTGGAATTGTAACCAGTAATTTTGGTGAACATAATCACGCCGTTTTAAAGGGCGTAAAAATAAAGAATAATGGTATTGATATTACAGTTAATAAAGATAACACAGTTAAAAGTGTATATGAAGGTACTGTAAGCCGCGTTATTGCTATCCCAGGGTATAATAAAGCGGTTATTATCAGACATGGTAAATACATTACAGTTTACGCTAATTTGGTTAATGTGTTTGTTAAAAGTGGAGATTTAATAAAAAGTTCTCAGGACATAGGTCAAATTTATGCTGAAGAAAATTCTAAGAACGGTATACTACATTTTGAGATATGGGAAGAGAGTAAAAAAATTGATCCAACTACATGGTTATTAAAGTAATTGTTTTTTTATCCATGTTATTGTTATTTTTTTTTCCTCTTTAGGTAACTATTTAAATTTTTTTTAGTATACGGTTAAAACATGAAGTAATTTAGCAGATAAATGGATTTAGTAGTGGAAAAAATTATTATAGAATCTGATATTAAGAATATAAGCTTAATAGAAAAACTTATTGATGATATTTCGAATCAATATGGACTTCATTCCGATATATATGGTAAATTATTACTGGCTATCGTTGAGGGTGTAAATAATGCTATTGTTCATGGTAATAAATTAGATGCTGCTAAAAAGGTACAGTTAGAGTATCAGATTAAGGAGAAAAGTATTGAGTTCATTATAACTGATGAAGGACCTGGTTTTGATTTAAATAATATACCAGATCCAACATTACCTGAAAATATTGAAAAAACGCATGGAAGGGGTATTTTCTTAATGAATCACCTTGCTGATATAATTGAATTTGAAGATAACGGAAGTAAAGTTAAACTAACATTTAATTTATAAGTGATTAATTTATTTTACGAAGAAGTATCTGATAATCAAGTAGATGTATCTAATATTTCCAATTGGATTCATCATTTATGTGAGCTGAAAAATTGTATTGTAAGTGATATTAATTTTATATTTTGTTCTGATAAATACATTCTGAATATAAATCAGCAATTTTTAAATCATGATTATTATACTGACATCATTACTTTCGATTATTGTGATGGAAAAGTATTAAATGGTGATATTTACATTAGTGTTGAAACTGTACTTTCCAATTCAGAATTGTTTAATACTACATATGATGAAGAATTACATCGGGTAATTATTCATGGAATACTTCATTTAATTGGTTATAAAGACAAAACTGATGATGAAGCCCTTGAAATGCGTCAACAAGAAGATTCTGCATTAGAACTACTAAAAACATTTTCATAAATTTTCTGTTTACTTTTAAAAATTAGTGCTGGGATACATTACTTTTGTTCCTTATTAATTTGTTATGGACTTTAATTACGATATTATTGTAGTAGGAGCTGGCCACGCCGGTTGTGAAGCTGCAGCAGCTGCTGCTAATCTTGGATCTAATACTTTATTAATTACCATGGATATGAATAAGATTGCACAAATGAGTTGCAATCCGGCTATTGGTGGAATTGCGAAAGGTCAGATTGTACGCGAAATAGATGCTCTTGGTGGATTTTGTGGTATAGTAAGTGATAGATCTTCCATTCAATTCAGATTATTAAATAGATCAAAGGGACCTGCAATGTGGAGTCCTAGAGCTCAATGTGATAGAATGGTTTTTTCAAGTGAATGGAGAAAAGTTCTTGAAAATACAGATAATCTGTCTTTCTGGCAAGATACTGTAGTAGATATAAATTTTGATGGAAATAAAGTAAAATCTGTTATTACACAACAAGGTGTTGAGTTTACTTGTAAATCTTTAATACTTACTAATGGTACTTTTCTTAATGGTTTAATGCATATTGGTAAAGTACAAATGGAGGGTGGTAGAATAAGTGAACCTAGTTCATATGGTATTACTAAAAAGCTTTTTGATTTTGGCTTTACAACCGGTCGAATGAAAACGGGTACTCCTGTCAGAATAGATGGTCGTTCAATTGATTTTTCTAAGTGCCAGGAGCAGAAGGGGGATGATACTTTTTATAAATTTTCCTATTTACCAGAAGAAAAATCAAAACTTCAGCAAAAAAGTTGTTGGTTAACTTATACTAATGAAGATGTACATAAAGAATTAAGAGATGGGTTGGAAGATTCTCCGTTATATGATGGAACTATACAAAGTATCGGTCCCAGATATTGCCCAAGTATTGAAACAAAAATAGTTACTTTTGCCGATAAAGATAAACATCAGTTACATTTAGAACCTGAAGGAGAAACAACCATTGAATACTATTTAAATGGTTTTAGTAGTTCTTTACCCTTAGATGTTCAATTAAATGCATTAAAAAATATACCTGGTCTCGAAAACGCTAAAATATTTCGTCCTGGTTATGCTATTGAATATGATTATTTTGATCCTACTCAGCTAAAACATACGTTGGAAACAAAATTAGTTGAAAATCTTTTTTTTGCAGGACAGATAAATGGTACAACCGGCTATGAGGAAGCTGGAGCCCAAGGTTTAGTTGCTGGTATTAATTCACATCAAAAAGTTCAAGGAAAACAGGAATTTGTACTAAGTCGTAATGAAGCCTATATTGGGGTTTTAATTGATGATCTGGTTACTAAAGGTGTAGATGAGCCTTATCGTATGTTTACATCAAGAGCAGAATATCGTATATTACTTAGGCAGGATGATGCCGATGCCCGTTTGACAAAGAAAAGTTATGATATTGGTTTGGCGAGAAAAAACAGAATGGATTTATTGGAAGAAAAAATACGTTTTAGGGACGGTATAATTGATTTTATTAAGCAATTTAGTATTAAGCCAATTTATATAAATACTTATCTCGAAAAAAAAGGTACGAGCCCTTTAAAGCAAACTGTAAAATTAAATGATGTATTATCACGACCTCAAGTTCGTATATTTGATTTATTAGAGGTTGTAGAACCATTTAAAAAGTTTGCATTAAATCTGCCGTCAGATAGGAGAGATGAAATATTAGAATCTGCAGAAATTTCATTAAAGTATCAAGGGTATATTGAAAGAGAAAAATTGATGGCTGATAAATTACAACGGTTAGAAAATTTAATAATTCAAAATCGTTTTGATTACAGTACTATTAAAACTATCTCAACCGAAGCTCGTCAGAAACTCACTAAGATTAATCCAAAAACTATAGGTCAGGCCAGTCGTATTTCTGGCGTAAGCCCAAGTGATTTAAATGTATTATTGGTTTTAATGGGTAGATAATTTGTTCCACGTGGAACAAATGAAGAATTTTTATTCTCTTTTATAATTTAATTTTAAGCAAAAAATACAGGTATGGAAATTTCTGGAAAAATAGTAGATGTAGTAAATAATCGAATTTTTAATGGAATTATTTCCATACAAGATGATACTATTGTTAGTATTAAAGAATCTACTATAGAATACTCTAATTATATTCTTCCGGGTTTAATTGATTCTCATGTTCATATTGAGAGTTCTATGTTAACTCCTAGTCAATTTTCAAAGTTAGTTGTTCCACGTGGAACAGTTGCAGTTGTTTCAGACCCTCATGAAATTGCCAATGTATTAGGAATAGATGGTGTACGATATATGATTAAAGATGCATCAGAAACACCATTAAAATGTTTTTTTGGTGCACCTTCATGTGTTCCTGCCACTTCTTTTGAAACTAGTGGAGCAGTAATATCTTCTGATGATATTGATGCATTATTGAAAAGAGATGATATTTATTTTCTATCTGAAATGATGAATTACCCAGGTGTTATTAATAACGATGTTGAAGTTTGGGGAAAATTGAATGCTGCTAACCGACAAGGAAAAAGAATTGATGGTCATGCTCCAGGTATTAAAGGGGAGGAATTAGAAAAATATGCAAAGGGTGGAATTACCTCAGATCATGAATGTATTTCTGTTGATGAAGCGATTGAGAAGATTAAATTAGGAATGATTATTCAAATTAGAGAGGGTAGTGCAGCTAAAAATTTTGATGCACTTTATCCTTTATTTGAAAATTACCCAGATCATATTATGCTGTGTACAGATGATTCTCATCCTGATGAAATTATTCAATACGGACATATTGATAAAATAATTAAATTAGGATTACAAAAGGGAATTGATATTTTAAAATTATTGAGAGCGGCTACATTAAAACCTGTACAACATTATAAATTACCTGTTGGATTATTACAAGAAGGGGATAGTGCTGATTTTATTATTGTAGATAATTTGAAAGAGTTTAATGTTTTAGAAACATATATAAATGGTAAAAAAGTTTCTGATGTTGATACACTTTATTTTGATGTTCCTCAATCTAAACCAATAAATAATTTTAATATTACTGCTATTCATTCAGATTTAATCAAAGTGGATTTTAAAGTAGGTTCATCTATTCGTGTTATTGAAGCTCAGGATCGAGAATTAATTACAGACGAATTTCTTTGGACTCCGTTAAACTCTAATGGTTTTATTGAATCAAATGTATCTGAAGATATATTAAAAATAGTTGTAGTTAATCGTTATAAACAGTCAAAGCCAGTTATTGGATTTATTAAAGGCATAGGATTAAAAGAAGGGGCAATTGCTTGTAGTGTTGCTCATGATAGTCATAATTTAATTGCAGTTGGTGTTAAAGATGATGACATAGTTTCTGCCTTAAATAATATCATTAAGCATAAAGGTGGAATATCTTATGCTTTAAAAGGTAAATCAGATTGTTTACCACTTGAGGTTGGTGGATTAATGACAAGTAGAGATGGAGTTCATGTAGCACAGACGTATCATATTTTTAATCAAAAAGCAAAAGAATTAGGATCCACATTAACTGCTCCTTTTATGACTTTATCTTTTATGTCTCTTTTAGTTATTCCAAAATTAAAAATTGGAGATAAAGGATTATTTGATGTAGATCAATTTGCTTTTACAAACTTGTATGTTCAAAGGTGAAATCATCAAACAATAACATCAATTACTTAAAAGAAAAGATTTCAGTATTACCATCTGATCCCGGAGTATATCAGTATTTTAATAAGGATCGGAAAATTATCTATGTTGGCAAGGCTAAGAATCTTAAAAAGCGGGTATCATCCTATTTTGTAGGTAAATCTGATAGTGGTAAAACAGCTATTTTAGTTCGTAATATTGCAGATATTGAACATATCGTTGTAGATACAGAAGAAGATGCTTTATTGCTTGAAAATAATCTTATTAAAAAGTATCAGCCTCGTTATAATGTATTACTTAAAGATGATAAATCCTTTCCTTGGATTGTTGTTAAAAATGAAAATTTCCCACGTGTTTTTTCTACCAGAAATGTTATAAAGGATGGGAGTTTGTATTTTGGTCCTTACACTTCAGTTGGAATGGTTCGTACACTTTTAGATTTATTTAAATCATTGTATCCTTTACGAACTTGTAAGCTGAATTTATCTCCACAAAACATTCAGGAAGGTAAGTATAAGGTTTGTTTGGAATACCATTTAGGTAATTGTAAAGGACCTTGTATTGGTGAATATGATGAAGAAAAATACCTTGAAAATATAAATGCTATTAAAAATATTTTACGTGGTAATATTCATTCGGTATTAAAGTATCTGAAGGATATGATGCTCGAATATGCTAAGGATTTCAGATTTGAAGAAGCAGAAGAGGTAAAGCAAAAAATTATTCAATTAGATAGTTATAAAAGTAAATCTACAGTTGTAAGTTCTAGTATAAATAATGTAGATGTATACTCTATTATTGAAGATGATGAATCGGCCTATGTTAATTTTCTAAAGGTGGTAAATGGTGCCATTATTCAGGCTCATACTATTGAGTTAAAAAAGAAACTGGAAGAAGAATTACCTGAGTTATTATCTTATGCCATAACAGAAATAAGAGAGCGTTTACATAGTACAGCTAGAGAAATAATTGTCCCTTTTAAACCTGATACGGAATTTGAATCTATTAAATTTATTATTCCTCAAAAGGGAGATAAGAAAAATTTGTTGGATCTTTCATTACGTAATGTGAAATATTATCGTCTCGAAAAGCTAAAACAGCAATCACTTCGTAAAAAAGAGACCAGGGAAGATAGAATCTTAAGTACCATGAAAAAGGATTTAAGATTAAAAGAACTGCCAAATCATATTGAATGCTTTGATAATTCAAATATACAAGGAAGCTTCCCAGTAGCAGCATGTGTTGTTTTTAAAAATGCCAAACCCAGCAAAAAGGACTACCGGCATTTTAATGTAAAAACAGTTGTTGGCCCCGATGATTTTGCCAGTATGGAAGAAATTATTGAGCGTAGATATTCACGGTTAATTTCAGAGAATGAACCATTACCTCAACTTGTAATAATTGATGGTGGTAAGGGACAATTAGGTGCGGCAATGAAAATATTCAGGAGATTACAGATCGATGATAAAGTGGCTGTAATTGGTATTGCAAAAAGATTAGAAGAGATATTTTTTCCTGGCGATTCAGTTCCTTTGTATTTAGATAAGAATTCAGAGTCACTTAAAATAATTCAGCATGCCCGTAATGAGGCACACAGGTTTGGAATTACTTTTCATCGTAATCAACGCTCTAAAGATTTTGTGATTTCGGAACTGGATAATATTAGTGGAATAGGAGAAAAGACCGTTCAGAAATTGTTATCAAATTTTAAATCTGTTGATCAAATTAAGCTTCTTAAACTTGATCAATTGAAAGAAGTTATTGGTTTGGCAAAAGCTAATGTAGTATGGAAATATTTTAATGAATAGGGGTTAGGGTTGTTTGTTTTGCTACAACAGAATTCAGATTATAACTAAAATAGAGCATTGATTAGCTCATCTTGTTTTAAATCTTTTGATTCATTAAAAACATCCTCTGTTTCTCTTATTAGCGTTTCTTTATGGTGCATTGTACCAGAAAGAAGGTTCTGTAATTTATTAATCCATTCCGTATTTTTTGAATTGGATCTGATCGATGCTTCAATAATGAGTCCTTTATTAACTTGAAGATTGATTTCATATCTAAATCCACCCTTTGTTTTAATTCTTTTTTTAAGTAGATATTTTGGGCTATATCCAAAGTTCCATTCCCATGTACTGTACTTTTCTTTTCTTAATATATCGATTTTGGAGTAATTATCATCGCTAAGTAAATAGGCTGAACATTCATAATTATTCTGTATGTAAGTATACAATTCCTGAACAAAATTGTTAACAGGTTTTTCTTTCTCTAAGTGATTTTGAATATTGGTAACTTTACTCCGCACTGACTTTACAGCTTTATCTTTAAATTTTAAAGGATCATTTTTCAAGGCCTGAGTCAGAGATTCAAGTTTACTGTTGTATAATAAGGTACCATGGTGCATAACCCTGCTTTTAAAAACATGTGAAGCATTCCCGCTTATTTTATTGCCTTCAATTAGTATATCATGTCTTCCTCCATAATGTGCATTGACTCCCAGGAATTTTAAAAAAGATATAATCGGAGTTGTATATTTTTCAAAGTTGACTAGTTCACCTTTTGCTCCAGAAGTGATAAAGCAAAAGTTTATATTTCCCGGATCATGAAATACTGTTCCTCCACCAGATAATCTTCTAATAACAGGAATATCATTTTCAACAACAAAGTTGTAATTAATTTCAGAAAGTGCATTTTGATGTTTTCCAACAATTATACTTTTAGAATTTATGTAGAGAAAAAAAATATCGTCCGTGAAATTTTTTAGTAAAAATTCTTCTGTTGCAATATTCTGATAGGGATCGTTTGTTTGACTTAAAATAATAAGCATATATCTGTATAATGTATAAGGTTTAAATATATATTAAATTCTGAGTGGTTTAAAACCTAAATAAAAACATTAAATAATATCTGTAAATATATGAAATAGAGATGAATAAAAATATGGAATATCAATAATTTATTGATGATTATTTTTTTTAATCCAGATCATAAAACAGCAATTTATTCTATTTTTTGTATAATCAACAAATTTTTCACGAATTAGGTTTTAAAATATTAATAATATAAATATATAAGTAGGTAAATATTATAATAAATATATTTCTTAAAATTTATGAAAATTGTTGTTCAAAGAGTTTCTCAAGCATCGGTAACCATAAACAAAAAAATAAAATCATCCATAGAAAAAGGATTGTTGATTTTACTTGGAATTGTTGCTGATGATGATCAAAAAGATATTGAATGGTTATGTAAGAAAATTGCCAATCTACGAATATTTGATGATGAACACGGAGTAATGAATAAATCATTACTGGATGTGAATGGGGATGTTATCGTTGTGAGCCAATTTACGCTTCATGCCAAAACAAAAAAAGGAAATCGTCCTTCTTATATTGATGCAGCCAAACCTGACGTTTCTATACCCTTATATAAGTCTTTTGTTACTCATCTGGAACAGGTAGTTCAGAGAAATGTAAAAACAGGGGAATTTGGGGCTAATATGCAAGTTTCATTGGTTAATGACGGACCGGTAACAATAATTATTGATTCAAAGAATAAAGAGTAATGGTCACTTATTAAAAAATTATTTTTTGTAATTCTTTTTTAAATATTAATTAATTGAATATGAGAGTTATATATGTTTTTTATTTGCCAGATGGTTTATTTTCTCATATTTGCAATGATTTATGACTAATAAGAATACATTATGACAATTAAAGAAGCGCAGGAAGAAATTGATAAATGGATACAAACAGTAGGGGTTAGGTATTTCAATGAATTAACTAATATGGCCATATTGACTGAAGAAGTTGGGGAGCTGGCCAAAGTTATGGCCCGAAAATATGGTGAACAATCATTTAAAGAAGGGGAGACAGATAACCTGGCTGATGAAATGGCTGATGTGTTATGGGTGTTGATGTGTTTGGCTAATCAAACTGGAGTAGATTTAACCGATGCGCTCGCAAAAAATATTCAGAAAAAGACCAATAGAGATAAAAACCGACATGCTAATAATAAAAAATTAAAATAATGATGCATTCAGAAACTATTTTAGACGATTATACTCCCGATTTTAAATTTGATTCTATAGATACTGAGGTTAGTAACATAACCAGTGATTTAAATGATTTATCTCAAGATGAAAAGGTATTAAAAAGCATTTTTAATTGTATTGATTTAACTACGTTGAAAGAGACTGATTCTGCAGACTCAGTTACTGCTTTTGTACAAAAGGTGAATCATTTTCATGAAAAATATCCTCAGTTACCTAACGTTGGAGCCGTATGTGTGTATCCGGTTTTTACACCTGTTATTAAGCAGTATTTGAAAGCGGAAGGTGTTCAAAAGGCTGTTGTTTCAGCTGGATTTCCAGCATCACAAACTTTTTTAGATCTGAAGGTATTGGAAACTAAAAAAGCAGTTGGTTTTGGTGCAGATGAAATAGATGTTGTGATTTCTGTAGGTGAGTTTTTAGAGGGTAATTACGAATTTGTTTATGAGGAGATCCGCCAACTGAAAGAAGCATGTGGAAAAGCTCATTTAAAGGTAATTTTAGAAACAGGAGCCATAAAGGATCCGGAATTAATTTGGAATGCTTCGATCATTGCAATGGATGCAGGAGCAGATTTTATTAAAACAAGCACCGGTAAAATTGAAGTTGCAGCTACGCTTGATGCTGCCTATGTTATGTGTAAAGCTATAAAAGCCTATCATGCAAAATCTGGTAGAAAAGTAGGATTTAAACCTGCTGGCGGAATATCAGAAACAGGCGATTCTGTTAAATATTATGCCATGGTGAAGCATGTACTAGGAGAGGAATGGTTAACTAACTCATTATTTCGAATAGGAGCCAGTAGACTAGCTAATAATTTATTAACTAGTATATTGAAATTACAAAACAATGATAATACTGAAATTAAGTATTTTTAATGGAGTTATATTGATATAGCGTTTTGTCATTTTAAATAAAGGAAGTATTATTGTACATTATTAATAATACTTTTTTTATGATCAGACTTACAATTACTTTACTCCTATTGGGTTTAGTTTTAAATACAGGTTTTTCTCAATCAAGTGATTTAAAACTAATTAGCAGTGGAGGTAATAGCTTTTCTTCAAGCAATTTTTCTCTTTCGTATTCTATTGGAGAATCTGTTATTACCACAAAACAAAATTCTAACTTACTAATAACACAAGGATTTAACCAATATTTATTTAATACTCTACCAACTGATGTAGTTTATTCAACTATTGAAAATTTACATATTCAAGTATTTCCGAATCCTGTTGTTGATTTTGTAAATGTGGTTTTTGATACTCGAATAGTTAATCATTTGAATATTAAAATATATTCTATTGATGGCAGTTTATTGTATCAAAAGGATAATATTGAAATGAATATAAAAGTGGATCTCACGAAGTGTAGTAGCGATTTCTGTACATTAATTGTTACGGATTCAACTGATACAATTGTAAAAACTGCAAAATTAAAAATTAACCATTAACTTTTATTGTTCAACCTGTATGTACTTTTTCTGTATCATCTATAGTAATTTATACATATAGATTTGATTAAACTTTTAACATTATGAAAAATTTATTATTCCTGTTAGTATTCTCATTATTTTTTACAACAGCATTTTCGCAAAGTCCTCAATTTATTAATTATCAATCTATAATTAGAGATTCCCAAGGTGAAGCATTATCTAACCAGTTGGTTTCATTAAGAATTAATATTATTGAAGGAAGTATAAATGGAAGTACTGTTTATTCCGAGATTCATTCAATAACTAGTAATCCATTCGGAATCGTTAATCTGCTAATAGGAAATGGTATTGTGGAATTTGGTTCATTTGAAAATATTAATTGGGGATTATTTAATTACTATATTAATCTGGAAATAGATATTGAAGGTGGTAATAATTATATCAATATGGGTTCAACACAATTTGTAAGTGTTCCGTATGCATTATATGCGCAGAAATCAGGCGATAGTTATTTTAATGAGAATAATGATGGTCATTTATATTTTAATGAAGGTAGAATAGGTATTGGTACAGATAATCCTCAAAAGGCTTTACATATTAGACGTGTCACAAAAAATGGACAAGGAATAGGACAGGCACAATTATTAGTAGAAGCTGATTCAGAATCTGATGCTACTATTTATTTAGGTTATTATCCAAATAGTGAATTTAATTTATGGGAAGGCTCATTCTGGAGAATTAATAGTCATAAACCAAATGGAGATTTTAGTATTGCAGATGAAATAGATAATAATCCCGGAGGAGATGGAAGTGTAAAGCGGCTTGTGATAAAAAGAAATACTGGTAATGTTGGTATAGGTATTGAAGAACCGCAACGAAAGCTTCATATTTCAGAAGCGATGAGATTAGAACCACAAGATTCAGCTCCAGATAATGCTGCTGCAGGTGATATGTATTTTGGAAAGGATGGAAAATTACATTTATATGATGGAACAAACTGGAATATAGTAAATATGACCCAGGAATAATTTTTGTAAAGAATATATATTTAAATGCTATCCTATGAAATCAGGGTAGCATTTTTTGTATATAGTTGTTCGTTTTATTTATGTTTGCGATATTCTTCTTGAAATTGTTATATGAGTGATATATTTAGTCGTTTTAAAAGCACTATAATACAGTCCTTTTTCTATAGTATAGGAAATCTTACAGGGAAGCTTTCAGGTTTAATTTTACTACCTCTATATTCCTTTTTTCTACCTGTTGAAACATTTGGCTTATATGCTCTTTTTGAAGTTATATTTCAAGTATTTCAAGTATTTTCAGGATTAGGTATTAAGCTAGGATTATCCAGATGGTATTGGGATAAGAATGAACATGTAAATAAAAAAAGTTTATTTTTTACTACCTACATATTTAATATTCTTGCAGTTACTCTACTTAGTATTATTTTATATTTAAGTTTTAATTTTCTATCTGTATATTATTTTAAAACCTCAATCAATCAGTATCACATCTTAATATTTATAATTGGTAACTATATCAGACTACTTTCTGAAGTACCTATGTTATTATTACGGATTCAGCAAAGAGCAAAAAAATATTCATTAATACAAGTAATTCAGTTAGTTACATATTTATTATTTGTAGTTCTGTTTCTGGCTATTTTAGGATTTGATTTAGATGGTTTGTTTTGGGCAAATATTATTTCCGCTACAATTCAGTTATTATTTGTTATTCCTGTAATCGTAAATAATGTTCAATTTAGAATTGAGTTAAAGGCACTTAAAGAAATGCTCACCTATGGTTTCCCGGTTGCATTGGGTAATATGGTAAACATTACATTTAATTTTACAGATAAATATTTTTTGAATTGGTTTTCTGATTTAAAGGCAGTGGGAACATTTACTTTAGCTCATAAAATTTCAAATTTAGTAAATCTTATTGTAGTCAATTCCTTTATAAATGCATATATGCATAACTATTTTGCATCCCTACATGATGAAAATAGTGAGCGGTTTTATTGCAGATCTTTTACGTATTTTGTATTGGCACTCACTTTTTTCAGCCTGTTGATCATTCTGTTTATTGATGAAGCTATTTTTATTTTATCAGCTAATAATAAGGAGTATAGTAGTTCATCAGCTATTGTTCCTATTTTAATAATAGGATTGATCTTTGGAGGAATTCGGCAGATGCTGAATTTACCTCTAAATAAAGTAAAAAAAACCAGAGTAATTGGTGTTTTATCAATAGCTGCAGGATTTTTAAATGTTATTTTAAACTATCTTTTTATTCCAAAATGGAGTTCAATTGGGGCTGCTTATGCAACTGGAATAGTTCAATTTATCTCTTCAACAGTACTACTTTATTTTGTAATTAAGTACGTAAAGTTAGCATTTGAATGGAAACGAATTATTCTGATTTTAGTGGGTTTTATTGCTTCCTTATCTGTTTTAAGTTTTATAAAAACGGAGTTTGTTTTAGTAAATATAGTATTGAAAATTTCAATAGTTATATTATGGGGTGTGTATATATACTTGAGTGGATTTTTGTATAGTGAAGAAAAAATAAGAGTGAAACAATTGTTTAATAAGTGGTGTAAAATCAGTGAAATAATGAATAATATTAAATCGTTAAAAAATTAAACTGTTATATAAATTTTCCTTTTACTATGGATAAAATAGTAAGGTTCAATTTTATATAATTGATAAATTTTCTAAAGATTGAAGTATTATAAAATTTTTTAAACCTCTTTGTTATTACAATATCTTCTTGAAAATTATTGCAGAATTGAGTTTTATGGATTGGATATTTACTTAAAGTGACGCTGTATTTTTTACTTCTACTCATATTTGTTCCACTGCCATCAACTCCTATGTTTTTAATTAAGGATTTAACTGGATAAACTGTAGGTAGATTGTATTTGAATCCTGCATAATTAAATAAAATTGACCAAGAATTAATTAATCTTTTCTGTTTCTTTAAAAGCATGATAGATAGGTCATTCCCTCCTCGTTCAAACTTCTTTCTTTTATCTTTTGATGAAATAAAATCATTGAAATCATCAATTTCCCAATTTGTTAGATTCCAGTTTTGCTTCCAGGTTGCCCATCCCCAACTGCAGTTTCTAAATGAAATATAAGTATCGAATGGATATGAGGATGGTAAATTAATGTTTGGTGTATAACCAGAGATAGACCATACATTTGATGGATCGTAAAAATCCAGGGCTTCATTCATGTATTTCAGGAAATGCGGAGAACATTCTAAATCATCTTCTAAAACTATTACAGTGTTGAACTTTTTAAATACCATAGTAATTCCTTCAATGATAGAGGTTGCCAGTCCTTTATTTTCATTGTTGAATACTTTATTTATTGTTTTAAAACCGGTAATAGTATCAAGATATTCCCTGACTGCCAACACTTTTTTATCATCGTATTTGTTTTTACCTCCATCAGAAAAAATGTAAAGATCTGTTTCTTTTGCTAAAGAGTTATTCAACAAAGATTTAAATACTAGTTGTGTGTGATCCAGTCTGTTATAGGTAAAAACCGCAATTGGTGTCATTATTCGATCTGTTATAGGTATTCATATATATTCAAATATCTAATTTCATTTAATTTATTAATTATCTTTAATTCTACATCTTTTGTTGAATCAGATAATGTTTCAATTGAAGTATTTAGATCTTCATCAGTAAATTTATTTATTTCAAAATAATAATCTTTTAGGGCGAAGTATTCCATAACATGTTTGTATTTATTGGCCCATCCTATTACTATACATGGTTTTTTGCTTTTTAATGCATGTATTAGTCCATGATACCTTGATGAAATTACAAACGATGATTTGTCAATTATTTGTTCAATATGATAAGGAGATAAGTCCTGATTAATTAGTTTTACTTTTGATTTGTTCGTTTTTTCAAAGATATTACTGCACAGTTGTTTATCATCTGACGAATGACGCAGAATAACAACCTCTTTGTTTCGATCAGTAAGTGTATTTGTTATTGTTGAAAATAAGCTAACTATATCTTCTTGACTTTTAAATCTGGTTAATTGCTTATTAGGAATTATAACAATAGAGTTTTGTTTTATCTCAGCAGCAATAATTGATAACGAATATTTCTTTTTGTATATGTTTTTGGGATCAATATTTGCAGACTGTAAAACAATATCAAGGGATTCAATTATTCCCTCTGACCTTATTTTCTGTAAATGTTGTTTACATTCAGGTTCTCTATAAAATATAGTTTTAGGGTATTTAAGTAACTTTTTAATTAATGGCCATATGACTAGTGCTTTCCATCCTTTAAAGTCAAATGGGCCAATTGATTGTGGTAAAAATATAAAAGGTACCTGAAATTTTTTTGCCAGTATTATTGGATATATTGTAGCGTAAGTCCATAAAGGATTCTGATTATGCGAGCTTACTCCATATCCACTTATATCCAACACTAAATCAGCTTGCTTAAAACTTGATAAAATTTCAGTTTCTTTATCACTAATGGGTTTAGGTTTTAAAATAATTTTTAAAACCGGAAAGGTCATCCTGAGAATGGATCTGATATGGAAATTTAGTATTCTAAAGTTGTATATCTCCTTGTCTTCTTTTTTTAGAGATGGAAATATATCAATCATAACTATTTCTGAATCAGTATATTTTTTTTTGATACCATCAACTAAGCTAAATAACATTGATTGAGCACCTTTATTAATAAAGTTACCTCCTGTTATTACTATTTTCTTCATTATTTAGTAATATTTTCTTATTTCGTCTATAGATTTTCTTACTGAACAAGCTACTTTTGAAGATTTGTCCGCATATCCATAGGCAATCATCATAATGGGTCGCTCATACTTTTTTAAAGATAACAAATCACGAACCATGTTATCTTTTTTAATGTTTTCAGGCCAATTTAAAGGGCAGGATGAAATATTCATGCTTTCCAGGGCTAACATCAGGTTCATAGATGCTAAACTGCCATCAACATACATTAAATGTCTGTCACCGATAGAAGGGGACACATTCATCTGGCCAATTACAGCTATCATAGCTTTTATGTTTTCTGAAAATCCTTTGGTACCAGAAGGTAAAGGAGCTATTTTTTTTATGAGATCCGGATTGTCGATTACGATAAATTTATAAGGCTGTCTATTACAGCTACTTGGTGCCATACCGGCAAGTAAAATAGCTTTGTCAATTTGTTCTCTGTCAGGGAGATTTTCCTGATCAAAATACCTTATTGATTTACGCTTGTGAACTAATGCTTTAAATGATTCCTCGCAATCTTCTATTTCAGTATGATTAGAAAATTCGTATGGAATAAATTTTTTCTTATTATTCTCTAGTGAAGTAATCGTTTTAAATACCTGATAGGCTTTATTTATTTGGGGAGCATCTGCAGTAACATTAAAATATTCTAGAAGAACATCAAAAGCCCATTGTATTTGCTCACTATATGCCGTGTTTGTACTAATAGTTTTTAACATCAATACAGTTTCTTCAATGTAATCAAGTGCAAATAATTGACGACGATTTTCCATTAGTAAACCTTTCTCCAGCCTATGGATATTTCTTCTTAGCAGGAATATGTTTTCTTTATTTTTATAATTGTTTTTTAGATATTCCCTACGTGCTCTAACAAATAATTTCATTTCATAAGCGAAAGGTTTTGAAAATATGAAGTAAAAATTTTGTCCATATGGAATCAATAAAACAATTGGATAAAGTATTTTGAACTGTATATATTCTTTTCCAGATGTCCATAGTTTAACTAATTTCTCTGGAAGATCTTCCGCTCTAAAAGTTTTTAATACTCTCTTTATTAATGATTTCATTTTTCAACTTACTGTTTAGCGTATGTCCATAAAGTCATGTGTTTGGACTATAAAGTTTAATTACAAGGCGTGCGAAAAATTTAAACCGTAGTATACTAGTGTATATGAGGATTTAGATTTTGAGCAACAACGTAGTAGTTGGACTTAATAGACGAACACTATTTAAGCTCGTAAAAATATAAAAATATTAATCGAAGTATGGTTAATTGCTTTATTACTTCACAGAAACCTCTACTCTGAAACCTGGTTTTTTAAGATCTTGTGGCATATTTTTAAAATCAACATCCAGACTTTTAATGGAGGTTGGGTCACATGATTTTACGTTTATCAGGTAATTTTTTAATAGTTGTTTCCTGGATGAGTAAAGGTTTTTAAATATCGTTTGTAACTCATCATTTGAAACTAATGTTTGGCAGCGTTGCTCAACAGCTTGGCCTATAGTTGTGGATGAAAGGTTATTTAAATAACTTAAAAAGTTTTCATCAGAATCTTTAATATCCTGCCAGTTGACAATATTTGCAGGATTTTTTTCGCTGATATATCTCGATTTAACTTGCTTTACAGCCAATTGTTTTATTTCATCTTCAACAGATACCTCTTGTCTGAAACTAAAGATTAAATCCTCCTTTTTAGTTAAAATTTCAGCAATTTTATCTAATGTTTCCTTTTGCCTTGACAATAAGGAATCCTGGGTATAATCAAATGGGATCATTTCCAGTTCTTCTGGTGTTGTACCTATCAGCTTAGCCAATGAACCAAAGGGTTGAGCAGCTGTTTTTGCGATAAACTTACCAAAGGTTTTCCATATGAGCGGACCCAGTTTAAATCCTGGTTCAGAAGGATTTCCGGTAACAGGTAATTCAAACTCCACGTTGTCCTTGGAATCTTTAATCAGGTAAAGTGCTAATTTTACGGGTAATTTAGAAGCTGTTGAATCTTTTGTTCTTTTACCAAACTCCATTTTATTTACTAACAAATGATTGTCATTTTTTAGTTTAGACGGATTCATTTCAATTGAAGCGTTATAACTAAATAGTCCGGAAACTATTGGATAAGCCAGGTAATATTCTGTGTATGGAGAAAAACTGTGTAAATCAAGATTACTAAGATTACCCTTATAATTTAAATTTAATGGGTTATTCATGCTAAAAAGCGTTTCTCCTGTATACTTGCCCTCATTATTAAACTTCATGCTCCATTTTAGCGGTATTTGATCATTTTGAGGATTAAGTTTTGATAGAGTCACATTAATATCTCGGATATTGTATTTAAAATCACGGTTTAAGGTGTTATCTGTAAACTGAATAAGTCCTTTGTTTATTTGAATGGTATCAATTTGATAAAAAAGTGATATTGAATCTTCAAGGCTTGTTGATGTTGTATCCGCTAATTCACTTTCCAGGGTATCTGATGATATTGGTGTTAAAAAATATTCCCAATTACTTTGTTCAGGATTTAATGTTGCTGCAATAAAAGGTTCATCTACCCGAATTTTGTTAATGGTATATTGCATGTTTTTTAAATCCAATGTATCAATATGAGATTCGATTCTGCTGGCTTTTACTAAAGTGTTATTCAGGTTATCAGAAATATCCAGACTGTCAACTGATACGGAACCATAAATCTTTATATCGTTGACTTCATCAATACTTCCGTTGATATGTAAGTTTGTATTTAAAAGACCTTTTAATTCAGATATATACACATAGTCTTTTAAATAATTAGTAAAAGAGTTCAACTGTATTCTTTCAGTTCCGAAATAGAGGTTGTATCGTGCTTCTTGTTGATTAATATCAGCATCAATTTTTACCAGGCCTTGTTCACCAATTGAAAACTGTACCCCCATTTCACTGCTTTGGCTATTCCAGGCTATAAGTGGTAATTCAAGGTTAAGATTGTCAAAATCCAATAGATTATCAATTTGTTGATCGTAGTAATGAAATTCACCGTTTTCCAGATCAATATTTCTGATAGAGAATTTAACATTGTTATTCTCAGAGGCAATCGTATCGGTTTTTATTTGGCCTGTGTCAGCAGGAGGAATCAGGTCATCAAAATTAAATTTCTCTCCGTTCTGTTTAATATACACATACGGATCTGCTAAACGAATCTGAGAAACAGCATATTCATTGGAAAGCATTTTCCAGGGATCATAATTAATGACGAGTTCTTTGAAATATACAAAAGTATCTCTTTCATTCTGTTCGTAGAGCGTAAAGTTTCTTGCCGTAATTTTTACCTTTATATAGTTAATGTGCAATTCATCAAGGGTCAGTTTTCTGCCGATAAGTTCATTACTGTTTTTAATAACATAACTCTTAATTATTGAGGAAAGAAAGAAAAGTATTAAAAACACTATGAATACAATACTTCCGAGGATGTAATTCCGCTTTTTATTTTTGAACATGTTTTTGCTTTAAATCATTAATTATTTGAACAAAATACATTATAATTCTAAATATTATAAGCGATTTTTGATATTGTTATAAAAAAGTTTGATATGTGTTTAGTTCATGAGTAGTAGTGTTTAAAAACACTCTTGCTTTATGGTGAATTAGTGTTTTATATAAAAATGTTCAAAACCAAATGGGGTAATATCGTGGATGTAACAATTATCAACGTATGAAAATCCAGATCCCTTTTTGCAAACCATTATAAACCCGCTTAAATTGCTTCTTTCACCTTCTGCATCTATTTCCACTTCTCCCGTGGGCAGGTTTCTAACATATCCTTTTATACCATGTTGCCGTGCTTTTTCCTGTACAAAATATCTATAACCAACGCCTTGAACTCTTCCACATACGATCATCTTCACTCTTCTCATCATCGTTTTTATTATTAAAATAGCTCGTTATATATCAAATAAAATTCTTTTATATTCTTTATTTCGTGTTTGTCTGTAAAGTCCGTCTACAGCGTTGTTGCTCAAAATCCAAACCCTCATATACGCTGGTATACTGCGGTCTGAATTTTTCACACGCCTTGTATTTTAACTTTATACTCCAGACACCCGACTTTATGGGCAGGCACTATTTAGATTTGAGTATTCATATTTATACCATTATTATAGAACCCGGTTAATTACAATTGGCTTATCTAATTTACAATTTAGTTAAACTTTATAAAAGCTTAAAATCAAAAATTATTGAGTAAATAGTCTTTTATGGCAATGTCTGCAGGAAGCCATTTTACACAATTCAATTCTTTTGACTCTAACCATTTGATTTCCTGATGTTCGATTGGTGTTGGTTTTGTATTTAGTAGTTTACAAACAAATGGAAGTAATTCAACTGTTTTATCTGTGTATGCATATGTAAATACAGGTAAAGCCTTTTGAATATGTACTGTACAGTTTAGTTCCTCCTGAATTTCCCTAATGATACAAGCTTCTGCTTTTTCACCTTTTTCAAGTTTACCACCGGGAAATTCCCAATATCCCGGGTGTGGCATTGTTGAGCTTCGTTTTGCAGCCAGAAATTTATTTTGGTGCAATATAATGGCGCAGGTAACTTGTATTGTTTTCATCTACTTATTTATGAATTGGTTTACAAAGAATACATGCAAATACATTGTTATGATTCTATTGAAAGTAGTGTATTTAATCACAAGGTGTTTTATTCGAATAGTACATTTATTACTTAGTGTTCGTTTATAAAGTCCAGCTACAGCGTTGTTGCTCAAAATCCAGATCCTCATATCCCTTAGTATACTGCAGTTAGAATTTTTCACATGCCTTGTATTTAAACTTCGTAATCCAAACACCCCACTTTATGGGCAGGCATTACTTATTGTCAGCAAGAATACTCCATTTTTTTCCCCGAAATAATCGGAGCAGGCTGTTACTCATGCTCTCAAAATGATCATTTACCGTAGTAAACTCACATTTTCAGAACTTCGAAAGCTTCAAAAATGAAGCTTTTGTATCTGCCATTTGAGTTTTCGAGCAAGTACAACTTAGTAATCCACAAAAATATGTGTATTTTAGCCAAAATGCACTTCTAATGAGCAAAATTGTTCCCGAAAAATGGATTCAGACTAAAGTCACCATCGGCTTTATCATTATCATAGCCATTGCTATTGTTATATTCACTATTAGTTATTTTTCTGTAGTTTCTATTATTAAAGTACAAAATAAATCGGTGGGGTATGAAAAGGAATTTACATACTTAAATCAATTAATATTTGAGATTATCGAAACCGAAGGTATTAGTCGTGTTTATGGAGTGACCGGCGACGTTTCTTATGAGGACGATTATCAATTGCATCACGATTCTGTTTTGAGTATAATTGATTTCCTACCAAAACTCTTTCCTGATACTGTTTCAATGAATGGAATTAAAGAAGTGAAGCGATTGTACTTAAAAAAGAAGGAATTGATGGACCAATTACTGCAGATCAATATTATCAATCTGCACTCTTCTACTACAGAAAACCTGTTATCCTCAATACCTGATTCGTTAAGTTATGAAGTGACAGAGTACACTTATAAAAGTTTAAAACTGGATTCTGCCCAGGTAAATGATGACAGTATATCTTCAGAGGTTGATGATCAGCCTCAGAAACGAAGAGGCTTTTTAAAAAGGATGAGTGATTTTTTAGGAGGAAAAAAGGAAAAAGAGGATTCTTATGAAGAATATGAGCCTGTAGTTAGTCAACAGGTTGATTCAACAGTTTTAAAGCAAGTGCGTGAAGATCAGAATATCCAGAAAATTAAAAAACAACTAAAACAGGTAAGTCAAGCCGAACATCAGTTTAGCATCCGATTGCAAAAGCATGAACATGATATTATTAAGCTTGACAGGCTCTTAACTGAGCAAATCAAAACTATAGTTAGTAATTTACAAGAAATCACGATTAAAAAAAATAATATCAGGCATCACGAATTGGAGACATTAAGAAGTGATTTAATTGATCGGATTCTACTCCTGGTAGGATCTGCTGTTTCACTTATGCTGTTCTTTATTTATTGGATTAGCCGGGATATTTCAAAAAGTCAGAAACTTAAAAATGATATCATTCGGGCAAAAGAAAGGGTGGATAAATTACTTAAAGTAAAGGAGCAATTTGTGGCACATATGAGTCACGAAATCAGAACTCCGCTAACTTCTATCATTGGGTTTTCTGAACAATTAACCGAAATTAAAAGTCTGAAAGCCCGGAATGATATCTCCAGTAAAATACGTTTATCTGCAGAACATCTGAAAGGACTTATTAATAATATTTTAGATAGTTCCCTGTTGGAGTCGGGAAAGGTGGATTTTTACAAAGATCAGATACATGCGGGCAAAATGATGGAGGATCTGTTTCATTTATTTGAGATGCGTGCCAGTGAAAATGGATTGACCCTACGTTATCAGGTTGATGAAGGATTAGAGTATTTTGAGTCCGATTTATTAAGGTTGAAACAAGTGCTTATTAATTTGATAGGTAATGCCATTAAATTTACCCATGAAGGGTCTGTTTTTTATAGTGTTGAGCTTAAAAAAGACCGATTGGTATTTACTGTTAAAGATACTGGTATTGGGGTACCCCGGGAAAAGCAGAAAACCATTTTTAAAATGTTTAACCAGGTAAATGTAAGCTTATCACGTAAGTATTCGGGCACTGGGCTCGGATTATCCATTAGTCGTCAGATTGTTGAGGCTATGGGAGGTGGCATTCAATTGACAAGTAAAGATGGTGAGGGGAGTACTTTTACATTTCATATTCCTTACATAAAAGGAAAGGAAAGCATTAGTATTGAAAAAAATCAAAAGGAATATAATTTTAAAGAGAAATCCATATTGGCTATCGATGATGATGAAATGATATGCCAGGTTATTGATGGAATATTACATGATAAATGTAAAGTACTTGATGTAAACACCGATCCGGATAGAGCTATTCAGGCACTTTCGCACAGACATTATGATTTATATATGATTGATTTGCATATGCCGGAAGTGGATGGCTTGCAGTTGAAAAATATAATAAGAAATGAGAAAAATATTTCAACCCCGATACTGTTTTTAACGGCCGATATGATTAATGCAGAATTGAAAAGAGCTACTGAAGAAGGTAATATCTGGGTGATGTCGAAACCCTTTTCAAAGCAGCAAATTATGGATAAGTTATCTGAAATATTTTATTCATCCATTTATATTGAAGAGGCCGTGATAATAAATGAAGACCTGAATAGTAATAAGCCTTTTTCTTTAGAGAGTGTTAAAACGTTTACAGGAGATGATGACGAGTTTTTAAAATCTGTAGTTCAAACGTTTCTTGACAATACCGACTCGGCAATTCAGGATATGAAGGGGGCAATTACTTCAGATACCCAAAATTTATCTATCGTTACAGAAAGGGCTCATAAGCTATTAACCGGTTTCAGGCAGTTTAAAATTGAAAAGGGGATTGGGATATTAATTGAATTGGAAAATTGTTTAAATAACCAGTTATCTGACAAAAACATCGAGGATTTATTAAATGGTTTGATTAAGCTTTGGGCTAAAATTAAAATTGAATTAATGCAAGTTGTATAAAACATATAATCAGGTTGTGATATATGGTATATGCCTGTACTATAGTTGTTTGACTGTTTATGCAATAATTATCATAAAAATTCAATTTTATTACATTTTTAATGCTCAAATAAATACTTACAATAATTTTCTTCCTTTATTTTTAAGGTGTTTGTCATTGGTCATTTCTACCATGTATCATGTTATTAATTTAATCATTTCATTAACCCTTATTTCACTATTAGAAACATGAAAAGTTCCCTTAAAAAGATCTCATTATTTTCTCTTCTAACTTTTACTTTATTTTCCTTTACTCTGGATTGGAGTACATCGGATAAGGATTTTTTATCAAAAATCATTGGGTATAATAAAATCAATCATCAGGAAAAACTCTACTTGCATACCGATAAACCTGTATACATAACAGGCGAAGATTTGTGGTTTAGTATATATTTAAATGATATTGTTACCAACCTGCCAAATCAAACAGAAAAGGTGGTTTATGTAGAGTTGATCAATCCAGAAGGTAAATCAGTATTAAAAAATCTGTATCAAATAAATGAAGGCAGAGGATCAGGTCAAATAGAATTAAAGGATACATTATCTACGGGTAACTACTTGTTGCTGGCCTATACGAATTGGATGCGAAATTCAGGTCACGATTTTTATTTTAAGAAAGAAGTTGTTCTTGTTAATGAAAAAACGAAAAGTCAGTCCCAAAGCGCATTTAAGAATTCATTAACAACAGCACAAAATAAGAAATCAAGTAACTTAACTAAATCTGAAGCGAATCAGTCTGGCAGAATATCATTACGTTTTTTTCCTGAGGGAGGTACTATTGTGAGTGGAATTTTATCCAAGGTGGCTTTTGAAGGAGTTGATGAATTTGGAAATCCAGCAAAATTTTCCGGAGAAATTATCGATAAAAACGGTGAGTCTGTTACTTTGTTTCAGCCCATGTGGGAAGGTAAAGGCATGTTTTCATTTTTTCCTCAATCCTCAATGCAATATAAAGCCATTATTAATAAAACAGATACTTTTGATCTTCCACCTGTTCAATCAGAAGGATATCAGCTTTCCATTGAATCGTCTTTTGGTTCTGATAAGTTATTGTTGAAAGTACAGGGCAGTGCTAATATGCGCGGCCAAAAGGTTTTTATTCTGGCCATGCAGGATCAAAAGCCCATGATGGCATTTACAGATAGTCTGGTTAATAATACGATGCTTGTATCGATCAAAAAATCAGAATTAAATACGGGAGTAGTTCAATTTACCCTGTTTGATGCACAAAAAGTTCCACGTTGTGAACGATTGATTTTTATTAATCATTACGATTTTACCACTATCAATATTTCACCTGACAATCCGAATCCTTCAAGCAGGGAAAAAATAACATTGAATATTAGTACTCTGAATCCACAAGGTCAGCCTGTACCCGGAACATTTTCTCTGGCTGTTACCGATGCCAGCCGTATTTCAGATAAGTATTATAAGCCATTGGATTTTGTGAGTTATAACATTTTCGGATCAGATATTCCGGACTATAACGGAGACGCATCTTTTGTGATGAAAAAGAGCCAAAGGAGTGCTATACAATCTGATTTAGTTATGCTTACCAATGGTTGGCGCCGTTATGAATGGCAGGAGGTATTAAAAGAAACGGTTACGATACCTAAGTTTTTAGAGGAACCAGGTATTTATTTAAAGGGAAAAGTGATGAAATCGACTTCAAAAGAAGCAGGACCTGATGTTCAGGTGTTCATGCGTTTCAATGAAAAAGACAGAGGGGACAGATACTTTGCCAGGACAGATGAAAACAGTGAATTTACCTTTTTACTTGAGGATTTTACCGATTCGTTGGTAGCTATCTTAACTACAAAAAATCAGAAAGAAAAGTTTACAGATTATGACGTTAAACTCGAATCAAATATAGAATCCCGTGCATTTGATTTAAAGGCAAGAAATCAGTTATCTGATCAAACCTATTCTGAAGAAATTAAATACGAGGGCGAGTCGGTGCAGACTGGTATATCCGGCTTAAAGAAAAACACATTGGCAACTGAGCTGGTTCGTGCTAAAAGTCAGGATTTTTTTGTGGATACCACTAATGTGAGTATTGATGAGGTTAAGATACTGGGTACAAAAGTACAAGATTCAAAAGGAGCAATTACAAGTGCATACGGAGCTCCCGCAAAATCCGTAGGTACTAAGCAAATTGAAGATCTGGCTGAGGCCAGAGAGTGGAATTCAGGGATTATTAATGTGATTTCAGATGCATTTCCCGGCTTGGAAATATATACTTCAATTGATAAATCCGGCGGCAAGGAAGCTATCAATTTTATTCCCAGAGATAGAAAGAGGCACCGCTTTTTTGTATATGTAGATGGTAACATGGTGGGCGCTTCTGATGACAAAGGTATTTTAAAGAAAATGCTTAGTGTTTATGAAGTTGAAGATTTAACTTCTCTGGCTTCAAGTGAGGTTGAATCCGTTGATCTGATATATCCACAACAAGGAACCAGTAAGTTTAAGTTAAATAGTGAGGCCTTACGGGATGCAAAAATAGAGGTAGCACAGAATACTGAACTTTCTATTACTGATAGTAACCTGTCACCAGAGACTGCCCCGGATATTACAACTTCTGAAACAGGAGAGATTACAGCCATTGATCCGCTGAAAGATTTAAAAGAGAATTCATTATTCTACAACTCACCTGAAGCTATTATTTCTATTTATACAAAAGGTGGAGGTGGTCTTTATGCAAGCTCAGATATAGAAGGAGTGAGTAAAATATATTTAAAAGGATATACAAAAGTAAAAGAGTTTTATTCACCTGATTATTCAGATACTAAGGTTAATGTAAATAATGATAAGCGCTCAACATTGTATTGGAATCCGTTAATTACTACAGATGCTAACGGGCAGGCCCAAGTTGATTTCTATAATACGGATATATCCACTCTGTTAAGAGCTGAAGCAGTGGGGTTTTCGAAATCCGGAAACGCCGGAAATACACGTATCGTTTTTGGTCAGGAGAAAGAACAGAATTTGAATATGGCAAATGCATCTGTACAAGAAACAGATAACTATTCCAACGAAATATCTTCAGCGGAAAGTCAGGAAGATAAATCAAAGCAAAAATATCAGGTATTATTAAGTAACAATCAACCTGCTTCATATGCATTTGTATCTGATCCGTATAAAAAATGGGGTACAATAAGTGATTCAAATGGCGACTTTTATATTGATGATGCTGTTGTAAAACCAGAGGATACTTTATTCATTAGTCATGGAGGAAATGAATCACTTAGTATTATACGATCCGAATTATCTAATCAGTCAAGAGCTCTTATTCTAAAAGAGAATATTACCATTGAACCTGAGCTTAATGGAGAAAAAATATTTATAAAAGCGATAAAAAGCATACTGGATACTAAACTACGAGCTACTGAATATGCCAATAGTGTGTATCGTCAGCAAATATTTAAAGGTGAAGAGCTTCAGCATCTGTTAGATTTAAAAACAGAGTTAAAATTGCCGAATTATTCTGATCCGGCTATAGGATTTTCTCCAAATCCAATTGTAGGCCGTATTTTTAAAGTAGAAAACTATGACAATGATTCAGAATTTACACCTTACAATAATTCAGGCTATAAAGTGCCTATTTTAGATGTATTCTTTAAGGAAGTCACCTTCATTAAATCATCGTATAGAAATTACTATGATTTTAATTATTCAGGAACCTGTACTTATCAAAACCGTAAAGTTTATAAGGTCACCTTTGAGCAAAATGATAAAAGTAATTGGGCTCTTTCTTCCGGATATGCACTCATTGATGCAGAAAATTATGGTTTTGCCTATATCAATTGGAAACATAGTCGTAAAGGCAGTCAGTATATTGTTCCGGATATGTTCCTGATGGGTGGAACAAAACACCATGATTTTAAACTCACCAGTGAGGAAAATCAGGCGTTCTATTATTTTATTGATGGTTCATGGAAATTTAAGGGAGCAATTCAGGACGTGGTGTTTTATTTAAATAGCAATACCTACAGCTATAAGAGAGAAATGCTGATAACTGACTATTTAGGTGAAACCTTAAAGTCGTTTAAAATTCATTCTCTTACGGATATGAAAACCAGATTTATTTTGGTTAAAGAACCTAAGTATTTGCCTCATTTATGGAGAGAGGCATGGTATTTACCAACCAATAAAGTGATTCAAAAGAATGTACCTTATATGCACGAAATCATTTTCTTATCTCAACCTGAAAAATAAGTAGAGGAAAGTTTTATTGAAGCCGAACTATTATAGAGTTTCTAACACTATTTCGGGTTAAACTGAATATAACATGAGAGGCTATCCAAATGGGATAGCCTCTCATGTTTTTGAAACCCTCATGCTTTGCATAAAAGGCTGATATACAAGGTAAATTTATGTCAATCTGAATTCTAAAATTTTAATCGAACTCAGGTTATCAATATCTTTGTCGTTAAAAATTACCTTGCGAATCTCATCAATAATCTGATCTCTTTGGATGTTGTTTATCAGTTGTGTTCTGTAGTATTTAATACCTAAGAAACTTTTGTGAATTATTTTTATAATCTCTCTTTTCTCCAGTTCTGTGTAGATTTCTTTCTGGTATTTTCTGGATTTACGTAATAGCCTGGAGATCCAGTATTTTACTTTTCTAATTTCTGAGTTGTCTTTTATAAGCTCTAAAATGGTTTTATAAATAGGAGCCAACTTGGTTTCTGTAGAGAGTACCACCAAGTTACTATCCGTAATCTCAATCCTATTTTCTTGAGCCAAATCTAATAACCTGAGTTCGATATAAAATTAATGGCTCAAATCGCTTATAAATATTGAGTTTCAAGGAATGTTTGCGAAAGCATAGCGGGCTATGGTAAGCAAATATGACGCAGAAAATCGGTATTTATAAGTGACATTCATAGCTTT
>JBNKRV010000221.1:0-2208 GCA_050296935.1 Marinilabiliaceae bacterium
ACTTGTTCCGTCAACTTTCCTTTTTCGAAATGAGACCATTCTCCATCAAGTAATCCATGTTTATAATTTGTAATTAAATAAAATCCCAATAAACGTCTAAATAAATTAGATCTCTCTGTGTATTTCCCATCCATCAATGCACCTTTATAATATGAGATCTGTTGATTTTTATATATTTTTTGTAGATTTATCTCCTTATTTGTGCTACATCCTATCAGAAATATTAAAAATATGATGGTTGCATTTTTCACTTTCATATTACTTAATTTATAATTTGTATTTGCTCAATTGTAAATCCTTTTCGATCTGCATCAGTCTTTATATAATCCATAAAATTTTCTAGAGTATCTCCTTTCTCCATAACATTGTCAGTCTTTTCAATTAAAAAAGTTGCCTTAGGATTAGATTGGGTAACCTTTGTTACGACTGATTTTTCTTTACCAGCATTCTGATGTAAGATATTTAAGATTAACTCAATATTTTTAATTGTCCAATATTGATTTTTGTAACTATTAAAATATATATTAATAGTTTCAAGTTTGAGACTATTTAATGTTGTATTAATAATTCGACTATTTTTTTTATAAAAATCAGCCTCTTCTGGTACAGTTTCTTCTTTTATCTTAGTCACCTTACTTTCCTCAGTAAAAGTATGTTTTAATCCAAAAGCATGACCAAACTCGTGAGCTACTGCACCATTCATACTAAGCAGTTGCTTGAATGCCACTATGGTATTTTGTCCGTTTACCGACCAACCCGGATTACTTGTATTTGGGTCATGGACAGAATGTAGTGATTCAATACCGGGAATGGAGAAAAACATAAATTCTCCTTGTGCCGCACTCTTTTCCCAATAAGCATTTGCCGCATCATCAATACTTATTGGTGACTTTCCCGGCTCGGGCAATATTTCGGGATATTTGCTTCTTTTTTCCTGGTATTTATCTATATACTTCTGATTTTCGCTTAACGATAACGCCAATCGGTTAGGTAAACCTTTGTGTTTTTCAAATGACTGTTGAATTTTTTTTATCATTTTATGACCAGGGTTTCGCAAAGGTGTTAAATCCAGAGGATCGGTTTTACTACTTATGTTTGAAGTAATTGTGTTTCCGGTTTTAAGCTGATACCATGTTTCTATTAATTCCTTTACCAAATAGTGTTGATTATCATTGGTATAATCAATAAATGGAGGCGTTTCGTAAGAATTGTACCCCTTTAGGTTATTCTTATTAATGGTGAAACTATGGTTTGTGGTGGGTTGCTTTATATACACCAGCGCCTGATTGAGCGAGTTTTGCTGTAGGTATTTAAATATTCCGTTGTATTGTCCGCCTGAATTAGTATCTACAATGGATTGGCTCATGGTGTTACCCACATTTACATGATAAAAGGCTGGCTCAACTATTTTAATGGTATTGTTTTTAAGTACATTGAGTTTACCAACCACACAGCGCATATCAGGTGCAATAATTTCAATGTACTCATCCTTTGTTAACTCTGCTGTTAGATCAATATTTATGGTAAACCTATCATCAAAACTTCTTTCGCCCAACTCCGCTTCTTGTGCACCATTAATGGTTAAGGCAGGGTTCGATGATCTGGCTTTAAGCCTTCCTGAGGTATCATCGCTTGTCCCTTTATCTATTTGCAAACAGAGAGTTGCTTTGTTCACAGGATTAAAAGCTGTGTCAATTTCTTTGTATTTACTCAAAGCAGATTTAGGTGGCCAGAGAATGAGCCAGGGCACTAAATATTCATTACCTGCAACGGTAATTTTTTCAAAAGAAGATTGGGCTGATTGTCCTTCGCCATCCACTTTAGAATTGTACCAATCAAAGCCAAACTCTCCATTGTATTGAGTATCTGAAGAGCCAAAGTTGCCTTTTGCACTTTTTTCGGAACGGAAAATATGAACCACAGGTTCAAAATCACTCAATTCCTTTATTTCTAAAGTTCTTTCTGCACCGTAAGAGGTTATGGTATGTATTCGTAACATATTAATTGTTTGGTTTTTGTTGTTTAATCACTTCCAAAGGTATACGCTCAATATTTTGGTCAATGTAATAAGGGTATCTCTAGAAACTATTTGTTGATATAATGTGTTGTTTGTTAATAACTTGATGATTGTTTACGCTGTAAAAATGGTATTTTTACACTATAAATTTATCAATGATGAAAAACATTAACCCACTTGGACTATTTGAC
>JBNKRV010000222.1:0-2076 GCA_050296935.1 Marinilabiliaceae bacterium
AAACTACTTTTCGAACAAATCATCCTCCTTTTAGAACTAAGATAATACTTCTGATATAAGCAATTTTGCATCTGTAATTATCAATAAATTAAATGTATAAGATTTCAAAAACAATTTAATAATCTATAAAAATAAGTATTATGACATTTTTTAAAAATTTAGACGAGCTTTCTGACATTACTGATATAACATTCAATGACAGAGGGCGATTAGGACCATTAGACAAAGCCTCTCAAAGAATTATGAGAGGGAAATCAGAATTTACACCTGCGCAGAGAGAGATGTTTGCAGCCTATGTTTCAGGATTAAACGCCTGTAGTTTCTGTTACGGCTCTCATAAAACAGTAGCTTCAAACTTTGGCATTTCAGAACAAGTAATTGAACAGCTATTAATGGATGTTGATTCAGCAGGTGTTCAGGATAATCTTAAACCAATCTTTAAGTATCTGAAGAAACTAACACTTACGCCAAGCAAGATAATAAAAGATGATGCACTTATGGTGTTTAATGCCGGATGGAATGAAGAAGCCCTGCATGAAGCAATAATAGTGGGTTGTTTATTCAATTTTTACAACCGCTTGCTCGATGGACATGGGGTAAAAGGCAATCATGCTATTTATCAATTTGGGGCAAACCATCTTTATAAAAACGGATATGGTGTGCCTTGGTTTATAGCCTTGATTAAAAAAAGTATTAAGAAGAGTAATAGAAAGAAAATTGAACAATTAAAATCAGAATAACATTAAAAAGCAAAAGAAATGAAAAAAGATAAATTTTTAATAATTGGCGGAACCGGAAAAACAGGTCGTAAAGTTGTGAAAAGTTTACAACTGCTAAATCAAGATGTACGCATTGGTTCAAGATCTTCAAACCCTGCTTTTGATTGGGGCAATCCTGACACTTATGAAAAAGCATTGGAGGGAATTGATAAAGTTTACATTACGTATCAACCGGATTTGGCTGTACCTGGCGCAATACAATCTATTGAAAAATTAATTTATGTAGCAAAGCAAAAAAAGGTTAAAAAAGTGGTGCTACTATCAGGCAAAGGAGAAAAGGAGGCGCAACTCTGCGAGCAAGTAGTTATTCATTCAGGATTAGAATACACTATTGTTAGGGCTAGTTGGTTTAACCAGAATTTTAGTGAAAGTTTTTTCTTAGAACCTATCAAAAATGGTGTTGTAGCTTTGCCTCAAGTACATGTAAAAGTGCCTTATGTTGATACCGATGATATTGCCGATGTTGTTGTTGAAGCGTTACTACACAACGAACACAATAGTAAAGTATACCAATTAACAGGTTCCAGAACGTTGACCTTTAAAGAGGTGATTTTGCAAATAGCAGCTGCAACTCAAAGAAATATTGAGTTTATACCAATTTCGGTAGCAGAATATATCAATGCTTTAAAAGACAACGGTATTCCAAATGAATTTGCCTGGTTAATTGAATACCTATTTACAGAAGTGTTGGGTGACCCAAGTATTTCAGAAATAACCAATGATATTGAAAAGGTTTTGAAACGTAAACCTAAAGCCTTTTCTGAGTATGTGCAAGATACGGCAGCAACTGGAATTTGGAGCCCAATGGGTAAATAATACCAGCTCATATTGATTGATAAATATTAGCAGATACTTAACGATATGAATAGAGAAAGTTAACAGCAATAGTGTATAAAAATAATAACCGAAACAGTAGTAAATAGGGGTATTGTAGCTCGCTTAAAATTTGGTAGTAAACTATAAGTTTCTACTTCCGCAATCGGCTACTATTCTTATACTACTGATACCAAACATTAAAACAAAACCTCAAATAATATAAATTATGCCACATTTTGTAATTGATTGTTCTAAAAACATCATAAAAAGAAAATCACCAAAAGAAATCATTCAAAAAGTATATGATACAGCAGATTCAACTGACCTTTTTGACAAAGGCGATATTAAAGTAAGAATCAATCCTTTTGAATATTATAATATCGGAAATACTAAAGATGATTTTATTCACATTTTTGCAAATATTATGGAAGGACGAACTGTTTCTCAAAAAAAGAATCTATCGGAAAGAATTATTACTGAA
>JBNKRV010000223.1:0-3907 GCA_050296935.1 Marinilabiliaceae bacterium
ATTCATAGCTTTTCATTAAATAATCGATTTACGGCTCTAAATTTTATCACCATAGCTCGCTATGTCTCAAAAATTTATATTGTAAATCAATCATTTACTGAAATTTGAGCTCGCTAATTTTAATCGAACTCAGGTTATTAGATTTGTTGCTAATATTTCCTTTTCTCCAGAGGGTAATTCAATACATACTAAACGCAATCCATCAATTACTAATGGAATTTTATCTTCTTTTAATTTTGTTGTGCCTCTATTCGAACGCCATTTCATAATCCAATCAATATCAGATTCATTGCTATCGGCTAATTCAACGCCATCTTTCCAAGATTTGCTCAGTCGAAAACAAAACTTAAAGCCTTTCTGCATTAAAAATCCAATTAGCCAATGTCCTGGATAACCTCTTTCAAATACTGGAATATCAGTTTGGGGATTAAGATTTTTTAAATGCCTAACAGCTAAATCTTCTTCTTCTGTTTTGATTTTATCAATTTGAGCATCAAGAACTAATTCATTACAAACGTCATAGGCAAAAGAACATTTTGCTCTAATTATTTCATCATATTGATTGGATGTAAAACCAAAATCTTCATTTAATTCACTATGATTAGGAAGATCTAAAGAACTGCCATCAATAGCTACAACACGTTTTTCTTTCCATGTTTTTGGAGTAGGCGCATTTTCATTGAAATATGAAAGAATTGAATTATTCAATTCAATAAAACAATCAGGTCTTAGTTTTTTTCTTGCTTGAGAGAATGCACTTTTTGAAAGAGATTGAATACGTTCTGAATTATTTGAAATAGTTTTAAAGAAACGATCCAATTCCGTTTGAATACCTGGTCGCGTAAAACAAAGGAGTGATATAACTAAATCTTTAAAGGATAATTTTCTTTGACGAATAAAATCGTATTTTGAAGATTTGTTTCTGTCTATAAAGATTTCATTATCAATGTTTTTTAATATGTATTTAAAAAGCCCTTCAACAAAAAGGGCTCCAACACCTGATTTCCTATTACTCTTATAATATTCTGAATATATCTTATTTTCCACAATAAAATCTTCGAAAATTCTTAACTTAACGACATTGTACGTACGGTGGTGTGAGAGGTGCACCAGTGACCAGTGAGCTATTAGCTCACTGGCCATCTCGATTGTGGTTTTGTAGTTTCTCTTTTCTACAGACAAGTTTCAATCCACTCTGTATAATCTTCAAACATTCTTATTATTTCAACTGAAGATTCTATCGGTTTAAATTCAAAAAGTTGTAATTCAAATATTTCACTTGTATTTTCAACTCTTACTTTAACAAACAAATTGGAATAATTTTCAACATCTTTAATGAATTCTACAACTTCAAATCGTTCATCTCCATTTGGTGTTTTATCTCCATAATCTTAGTATTCAAAATCACTCTCTATTCCAGTAAGTTTGAATGGCAATCTCAATTTTTCCTTAAAGTAATCCAAATACCGTTTTAAAGTAACAGGATTTACGCTTAGGCTCTTGTCTTTAATTATTTTAATAACCCTCTTTTCATGTTTTCTTTCTGATATCTCACTTTCTGAAAGTGGCGGGTCAATTTCATTATATTCATCTTTTTGTTGTTCCATATAATTTAGTCCGTCCTATTTTTTCAATTTCCTTTATTTCTAATTTAATGCTCAATCTGTCTCGTTTTACTATAAACCACAACATACCTACATCCTCATTGTGTTTATATGCATATATGGCAGCATAATAACAATGTCTAAATAATATAATATGTTTAGTCGTTTCGCAAATCGAATTTAGTAATTATTTTTTTCGATAAAAATATCGGAAGGAAATTGTTTTTTTGGATACATGTGCAAAGAAACACATTGTAAATAAAGAGAAAAACCAACAAACAGGTCCAGTCATAAAGCTCAGGGAAGTCGCCAGGTATGTTCCTGAATTTGGAAAGTCCAGTGGACTTTATAAATGAAAGGAAGGAGCGAAGATCACGTATATCAAGTGCTGTAAGAGCTTCTCCACCAGGCTTTTTGCCTGGTGGCGGGTTAACTGTGGCTAAAAAATGGAAAAACACCCGGAATAAAGGTAAGTTTCTATATCCGGTTAAGGCTTTGAGTGCCGTATTTAGAAGTGAGTTTTGCGATTACCTGATAGATTTACACAACAAGGGTGAGATTGTTTTAGATACGCTCTTTGATCCAAAACATAAATACCTATATCCTTTTTATAAAATGAATTGAGTGGTATGTGCAAAGCTGCCTATGCACAACTATAAACAGGTATTGGAGTATTTATCACGGTATACCCACAGGGTAGCCATTAGTAATCATCGTATCATGATGCTGGATGAGCAGAATGTACATTTTGCATGGATCAATTAAATGTGGTTGTGTCGGAATCTAAAAAAAGGTATACCCTGGCAAGAGTTGTTTATAATACTGCACGGACATGCTGCCCATAGCCAATGTTCTGAATGTGAGTGTGGTATCATGCGTCGCATAGCTTCGTTCAAACCTAATATCAGGGGAAGTCCTGAAACAGAAAAGCCTGTTAACACCAGCCTATCTATCTCTGTATAATGAACACCTTTATGGGTGTGATGGGAAAGGTATTTCCTGTGTTTAATAAAAAAAGGAAAATCAACTGTCATTTTGTACTTTGAAGATGATTTTCCTCTCTATTTTACAGATTAACAAACCTAAAACCTAACTTTCACCTTTGCTTATTAATGTCACTTGGCATAAAAATCAATCCGTTTTCCATATCAATCCCCATATAGGGAGAGCGCTTCTCCCGGTTCCGTTCAACAACGAATATAATTAATCACTTTGAGTCATTGCAGGGACTTTTGAGGGCAGTTATTGATTAATTATATTCTTATTGTTGGCTGTTCGTTGTTCTTTCACGATTTATATTCATTCATCTTTTCAACTAATATTTTTTGTAATTCATTAAAATTTGTCCGCAATGCGTTTGATGAAATACTAATTGGTGAACCATAAGTTTTGTAGTTCATTTTCATAGCATTTCGTTTAAGTGGATTTGTCACTTTGTCTATATAATCTTGTGGATTGCTTACAATAAACATTAAAAACTTTTGGCTCATAACTTGTGAAATTTTTATTTCTTGAATGTCTGTCCAAGGAATTAGTCCTGCTGATACACCGCTTGAATTGTCAGTTATACCCTGTCTGCTAATTATAAGTCCTGGTTTCTTGTCTGAAAATTTGCGAAGTATTGTTACCGCTACAAGTCCAAAAAATAAAATTGAAGCAAGTCCGATTATAAAAATTAATGTCGGGTTTCCAAAGATTGGATTGCTAATTCTCGGTGGATTAACTAAAAACCAAATTCCAAGTCCAACAAATACGATTGAACCTAAAAGTGTCAAAAGCATTTTCTGTTTACTCAATGGAATTTCAATTTGCTCGTCTTGTGTCATAAGATTTATTTTTTAGGTTATATTTTTTTGTATGGTGTCGCTCTACAATGACACTCAACGTTTCGTATATGCAAAGTAGGCGATTGCGGGCTTCAAACCTATCAAACCGTTACAATTTTGAAGCGGGCTACAACCCTTTAATTTACTACTACTTCGCCTATTTTGTATATACATTGTACACTACTTACTTTTTATTTCTCAATATTGCTTAATGGTTCATTTACTGCTTATTAGCTCATTTTCAATTTCGTTATATTACCCAAAATTCATATATTTGACATGTATTTGTATGTTAGAAAGTATATGAAGCGAAACATACAAAACACCCAGTAAATAAAGGGTTGTACAATATAGTAAAAAAACGAAAAACAGTTTGTATGGGAGCAAAAGTTAGTACGTCGATAGTTTTATATAAAAGCCAAACCAAGAAGAATGGTAAGCATCCTGCTAAACTCAGGGTTACATACAACCGTAAAC